>JACCVE010000525.1 GCA_013698285.1 Chloroflexia bacterium
CGGATCGACATCCTGGTCAACGCTGCGGGGGGCAACGTCGCCGGAGCGACGCTGCCACCTGGTGGCGCCGCCTTCGACCTGTCCCTGGACGCCTTCCGCGAGGTCGTCGACCTGAACTTCTTCGGCGCCCTGCTGCCGATCCAGGTGTTCGGGGCCGCGATGGCGGCGGCCGGGCGAGGCTCCATCGTCAACGTCTCCTCGATGGCGGCGAGCCGCGCCATCACGCGGGTGGCCGGGTATTCGGCGGCGAAGGCCGCGATCGAGAACGTCACGCGGTGGCTCGCGGTCGAGCTGGCGCGCGCGTACGGCGACGGGCTCCGCGTCAACGCGATCGCCCCCGGCTTCTTCATCGGGGAGCAGAACCGCGCGTTGCTGATCGACGCATCGGGTGCGCCGACCGAGCGGGGCCGCCAGATCGTGGCCCATACCCCGGCGGGCCGGTTCGGAGTGCCCGAGGAGGTGACCGGAGCCGTCGTCTGGCTCTGCGGCCCGAGTGCCGGCTTCGTCAACGGCGTCGTCCTCCCGATCGATGGCGGTTTCGGGGCGTTCGGGGGAGTCTGAGCGAGCGAGCCGCGGCTCACGCGGACGTGGCGTCCCATGCCTGCCACGCCCCGCTGTTGGCGGTGGTCTGGGCGAGCAACGCGACGCGCGTCGCGGTGAGAATCTCGCTCGTGCGCATGGTCGCCTGCCGGCCGGTGAGGACCGCGTCGAAGAAGTCGGCGGCGACCGAGCCCGGTGCCGGCAACGGCACGATCTCCGGCGGATGTCGGTGGGTCGCGATGTGCAGTTCGCCGTGGGCCCAGCGCAGCTCGGCCGTGCCCTCGGTCCCCGTCAGCACCATGCGGTAGTCACCGTGGTAGGGCGCGGCCTCCGGGCTGAACCAATGAGCCTCGATCGTCGCCAGGAGGCCAGCGTCCGTCCGCAGGAGCACCTGCCCATGGTCCTGGAACTCAGGGAGGTCGGGATGGGCGCGGTTGCCGGCCAGGCCCTGTACGGTCCCGGACCGGGCGCCGGTGAACCAGAGCAGGAGGTCGACGTCGTGGATACAGAGGTCGTTGAGGATGCCCCCGTAGCTCTCGTGGCGGAACATCCAGGAGGGCCGAGTCTCGCGGCGGAGGCGGTGGGGTCCCGACGCCCACGCGAGCACCAGGTCGCCGAGGTCGCCGGTGGCGAGCCTGTCGCGGACCGCGAGCGTAGGCCCGCAGAAGCGCTTGTCGAGCAGGAGGGAGAGCCGGCGCCCGCTCCGACGCCAGGCCGCCTCGACCAGGTCCAAGTCCGCCAATGTCGTGCAGAGCGGCTTGTCGGCAACGACGTCGACACCAGCGACCAGGCAGTCGGCCACGACCTGGCCCCGGGCCCCGTTAACGGAGACGACCCCGGCCGCGTCGAGCCGCTCCCGCGCGAGCATCTCCCGATGGTCTGGGTAGGTCGGGACGGCGAAGCGGCGGCCGAACTGCTCGCGCAACGCCGGATCGTTCTCGGCCAGGGCGACGATCTGCACGTCGTCCGGCCGGGCGTCGATCTCGCTCAACAGGTATTCGAGATGGGGGTGGCGCAGTCCGGCCAGCCCGAATCGGATCGTCATGCGTCTCCTCGTGTCGTAAAGGCGGGCCGGATGGTGCGACCGGTCCGGCCCGCCTCCTCGATCGCCAGGATCGTCGCGAGCGTTGCCAGGCCGTCCTCCCCGGTGACGAGCGGTAGGCGCCGCTCGCGGAACGCGTCCAGGATGTCGCGCCATTGCCGGCGATGACCGAGGCTGCCGATCGCGGCCGGATTCGAGCCCCCGCTGCCGGGGGTGTTGACCGCCGGAGGGGCCGGCACGCCGGGTACCTCCCAGCGGCTGACCGTTGCGTCGTGGAGGGAGACGACGCCGCGTTCGCAGACGATCGTGACCTCCGCGGGGAGCCCGTGCGCGGCGGCGGTCGTCGCGGTGATCGCTCCGAGGGCCCCGCTCGCGAAGCGCAGCGTCGCGGCGGCCGTGTCTTCCGCCTCCATCCGGCGGATCAGGGTCGCGGTCGCGCCCGAAACCTCATCGACCGGGCCCAGCAGCCAACACAGCAGGTCGATGGCGTGGATCGCCTGGTTCAGTAGGACCCCGCCGTCCATCGCCCGGGTTCCCCGCCACGCGGCAGAGTCGTAGTAGGGCTGGTCGCGGCTCCAACGCACGAGGGCTTCCCCCAGGACCGGCCTCCCCAACCGCCCGGCGGCGATGGCGTCGTGCAGGGAGCGGATGGCCGGTTCCGTCCGCCGCTGGGAGACGACGGAGAGGAACAGCCCCCGCTCCCGCGCGGTCCGGACGAGCCGTTCGCCGTCCGCCACGGTCAACGCCAGCGGTTTCTCGACGACGACGCCCTTGCCTGCCTCCAGCGCGGCGATGGCGTGGGCGGCGTGGTGGCCGCTCGGCGTGCAGACGGCCACGAGATCGACGTCCGGGCGGGCAATCAGGGCGCGATAGTCGGCGTGCCACGCGGCCGGGATGTCGGCGGGCGCCCCCCCGTGGGATGAGATCGCGACCACCTCGGCATCGGGGCACCCCGCCAGGGCATCCAGGTGGGTCCGCCCGATCTGGCCGAACCCGAGGATGGCAACGCGGACCGGGCTGGTGAGCGGGCGTGCGACAAGGTCGGCGCCGTCCCCCTGCCGCCCAGGGGGCGCGTCAATCAGTGTGGGCGCCGCTTTCGCTGTCATCGCGCCGCTCCCGGCTGGCCGGAGGGTTTGTGGTAGACGACCTCCCGACCGGCCTTGACGACCTGCTGGATGGCGATCTCGCGGCCGTTCCAGCCGAAGACGACGAGGTCAGCCGGGGCACCGGGCGCCAAACCCGCCGTGGCCGGGTGGTCGAGGAGCGACGCGGGGCGCGTCGAGGCCATCGCCCAGGCTTCGCCGAGACCGGCCAAGCCGGAGGCGGCGAGGTGGGCGACCCCGGCGATCAGGGGCAGGGCAGAACCGGCCAGGAGGCGGGGGTCGGCGGCGAGGTGGAGCCGCCCTGTGTCCGTGAGGACGACGCGTGTCCCGATCGAGCTCGCGTACTCGCCGGGTGGCATCCCAGCCAGCGCGACTGTGTCGCTGACGAGGATGGCACGCCACCCCTTGACCCGGAGGACGGTCTTCAGGACCGCGTCCGGCAGGTGGAGGCCGTCGGCGATGACCGAGGCCCAGAGTTCGTCGGCGGCGAGTTGGTCCCAGAGGTAGTTGGGGTGGCGGGGTAGGGTGGCATGGGTGCCATTGCCGAGGTGGGTGGAGAGGGTTGCCCCGGCATCGATTGCCGCGCTGATCTGCTCCGTGGTCGCCGCGGTGTGGCCGATCGCCGCGATCACCCCGGTCTCACAGCAGCGGGCGATAAACCCCACGGACTCCTGCCACTCCGGGGAGAGGGTGACGATCCGGATCCGGCCGCCAGCCCCCATCTGCCACTGTTCGAACAGTTCCCAGTCGGGCGGCGTGACGTGGTCGGCCGGATGGGCGCCTCGCGGGCCGTCCTCAGGGGAGATGAACGGACCTTCCAGGTGGATGCCGGGGACGGCCGCGTTCAAGACGGGATCGGCGGATAGCGACGCCGCGATCGTTCGCAGCCGTGCCTCGATGTCGGGCGCGGCGGCGGTGATGAGGGTCGGCAGGAAGCCAGTGACGCCGGCGCGGAGCAGGGCGTCCGCAAGACGCGCGAGGGTGTCCTCATCGAGTGCGCCGTCGTTCAGGTCGATCCCGGCGAAGCCGTTGACCTGCAGATCGACCAACCCCGGCCCGATCCAGGGCAATCGGTCCGAATCGGCGCCGGTGTAGGGGCCGACGTGGGCAATGCGACCGCCGGAGACGTCGATGACGACCGGTTCCCCGGATGTGACATCTCGGCCGGCGAGTGGGGCAACGGGGGGATCAAGTGCCATCGCTGTCGCTGTCGCTGTCGGAGTCGAGATAGAGCGTCGCCGCTGGGTGGGTGCGCAGGATCGACGCTGGGCAGGCGGTCTCGATCGGGCCGGTCAGGGCGCGATGGACCGCGGGGCGCTTCGTCGGCCCTGGAACGACGCAGACGATCCGGCGGCCGCCCATGAGGGTCGGGATCGTCAGCGTGATCGCGTGGGTGGGGACATGGTCGAGCGCCGCGAAGCAGCCGTCGTTGACCTGCTGTCGGCGGCACGACTCGTCCAGCTCGACGAGTTTGACGCGCTCGGGGTCGTCGAACCTGGCCACGGGAGGGTCGTTGAAGGCCAAGTGACCGTTCTCGCCGATGCCGAGGCAGACGATATCGAACGGCGCGGCGGCGACCAGGGCCGTATAGCGGCCGCATTCGGCCCCTGCCTCGGGCGAGGACATGGGCGCCCCGAAGAGGTGGACGGTCCCTGGTCGCACCGCATCGAAGATGCGCGAGCGCAGGTATGCCGCGAATCGCTGCGGGGCATCGGGCGCGAGCCCGACGTAGTCGTCGAGTTGGAAGGCGGTGACCCGCCCCCACTCGATCCCCGGCGTCCCCGCGAGCGCGGCCAGAAAATCGTCCTGCGACGGCGCGGCCGCGAAGGCGATTCGGACCTGCTCCCGATCCCGCAGCGCGGCGGTTATCTCCGCCGCGACCGACGCGGCGGCGGCCGCGCCGAGCGCCGCCCGATCCTGATAAACGCGCACCTCCAGCGAGTCCACTCGCGTGGTCCGGGCAGGTTCTGGTGGGGCAGGGTCGCCGGTCATGATCGTCTCCATCGTCATGCCGTCGCCGCAGTAGCGGCCCTGGCCGTGACGTCCGCGAGCAGATCGAGCGCCGTCGCGACGATCGCCTCGCCCGCCTCGGGCGCGAAGCAGGCCGGATACCCGTAGTAGCGGTGGGCCTCGTCGACCTCGTACCCCCCGGCCGGGTAGGCGGACTGGTGGGGGATGTAGCCGGGACG
>JACCVE010000535.1 GCA_013698285.1 Chloroflexia bacterium
CCCCCGTCGCGATCGCCATGGTCGCCGGCGTCGCGGTCCTGGCAGCGGTGGTGCTGACCGGCACCGTCTGGGACGCCGTCCGATGGGCCTGGCTGCCGATCGGGTGGGCGCTGACGGTGACGATCCAGGCGATGGTGCTGGTGGTCGTCGGGACGGTGTTCCTGTTGAGCCTGCCGATCCTCTGGCTCGTGGACCTGCTGGTGCCCGGGAACCGGGGCGACCGCGTCATCAGCCCGTCCGCCCCGGCCGTGCCGGAGGCGGCGCGGGCCGCGTCGGAGCGAACGGCCGACTTGCCCGACCCGATCCGGGCGATCCTCGCGGTGACGATCCTGGCTCTGCTGCTCGCCGCCGCGATCCGGTTCCGGCCCCGGGTCCCCCCGTTGCCGGTGCGGGTCGCGGGGGAAGACCGGCAGCGTGCGTCCGGGATGGCCGACCTGCTGGCGAGCCTGCGCCGGGCGATGGCCGCCCGGCTGGGGCGGGACGACCGGCAGGACGGCCTGGCCGTCCTGCGCGGCGATCCCCGCTGGCGACACACCCTGGCGATCCGGCTCGCCTATCGCGACCTCCTCGGGGCGACGGCGGCGGCCGGGATCGGGCGCCAGGCGTGGGAGACCCCCGCCCACCATGCCCGGCGAGTGGCGCCCCGGCTGCCGGAGCGGGCGAGGCCGGACCTGGATGCCCTGGTCGCCGCCTACCACGAGGCCCGGTATCGTCCCGATCCCGCCCCCGCCGCCGAGGCGACCCGGGCGACGGAGGCCTGGGGCCGTCTCCGGTCCTTCTTGCCGGGGGTGGACCGGTGACGATGGAGACCAGGACCTCACCGCGCATCGCCGCCGCGCCCGCGGCGCCCGATGAGCCGATCGGCATCTACCTCCACGTCCCGTTCTGCGCCCACATCTGCCCCTACTGCGACTTCAACACCTACGCCGGGGCCGGGCAGATGGCGCTGGTGCCTCGATACGTCGCGGCCATGGGACGCGAGATCGCCCGGCAGGGGGAGGAACACGGCCACCCGGCGGCGGGGACGATCTTCATCGGCGGTGGCACGCCATCGCTCCTGACCCCTGACCAGATTGGCGAGGTCATCGCTGCCTGCCGGGACGCGTTCGATCTCCTACCCGGCGCCGAGGTGACCATGGAGGCCAACCCGAACGGCCTGGACGCGGCGACCGCCGCCGGGTTCGCCGCCGCCGGGGTGACCCGGCTCAGCCTGGGGGTCCAGACGGTGCACCGGCGTGGCCTGCGGACGCTCGGGCGCCAGCACGAGGCGGACGACGCCCGGGCAGCCTACGTCGCCGCCCGGCAGGCCGGGTTCACCAGCGTCAGCCTGGATCTGATCTTCGGCTGGCCGGGTCAGACGCTCGATGGGTGGCGCGACGACCTCGACGCGGTGTTAGCCTGGCCGGACGGTGGCCCGGATCATCTTTCGCTCTACAGTTTGATCGTCGAGCCGGGGACACCCTTCGCCGACGCGGTCGCCCGGGGCATCCTCCGTCCCCTCGACGATGACGCGAGTGCCGACCTCTACGAACTGGCGATGGCTCGCCTCGACGAGGCGGGGTTCGAGCACTACGAGGTGGCGAACTGGGCCCGGACACCCGCCGACCGATCCCGGCACAACGTCACCTACTGGCGGAACGGGTCCTGGGCCGGGATCGGCGCCGGGGCGCACGGCCAGTGGCCGGGCCGGCGCGAGATGGAGCACCTCCTGCCGCGCACCTTCATCGAGGCGATCGAGGCGGGGCAATCGCCGGTCTCGAACCTGGACGAGGTGACGCCGCGGATGGCCATGGGCGAGACGATGATGCTCGGCCTGCGCCTGATCCGCGACGGCGTGGGGGAGGGGGCCTTCGCCGCCCGGCACGGCGTCGGCCTGGCCGAGGCGTTCGGGCCGACCATCGACGATCTCGCGGCGCTCGGGCTCCTGGAGCGCGACGCGGGCCGCGTCCGCCTCACCCCCCGCGGCCTGATGGTCGCCAACGACGTCTGCGCCCGCTTCCTCTGAGAGGCTGTGTGGAACGGTCTCATGCGGCGAGCCGGCGGAGCATGAGGCGGGTCATGGCCAGGGAGATCCAGGTCTCTCCCGTCTCGGGGAGGACCTCATAGTCCCTGCTCAGCCGACGGTTCCGGCCCAGCCAGGCAAACGTCCGCTCCACCACCCAGCGTCTCGGTAGGACCCGGAACCCGGCCGGCGGGGCGGTTCCTGGCCGGGTGCCACCCACGCATACCGCAGCCCGGCCCCGGGATGCTGGACCGCCTCGACGCGCCAGCCCAGGTGCTCGGCGACCCACTCGGCGAAGCGCCGCTTGTCCCCGCCATCCACCCAGATCACCTCCAGTCGCGGCGTGGTCCCGCCCTCGGCGAGGGTCGCCAGCAGCGGCCGCGCCCCGACCCTGTCTGGCTCGTCGGCCGGTCCGACCCGGGCGTTCAGGACCCATCCCTCGGTGTCCACGAGCAAGTGACGCTTGCGGCCCGTCACCTTCTTGCCGGGGTCGTAGCCGCGAGCCCCCCCTTTCGGTGGTCTTGGCCGACTGGCTGTCCAGGATTGCCGCGCTCGGGGTGTCCGCTCGCCCGGCCGCGACGCGGACCCGCTCCCGCAACGCGGTATTGACCCGCTCCCAGACGCCCTCCTGGCGCCAGGTCCGGAAAGACCACCAGACCGTGCCCCAGGGCGGCAGGTCGGACGGCAGCGCTCGCCAGTGGCAGTCGGTCCGCAGCACGTACAGGATCGCGTTGACCACCTCCCGGCGGGGATGGACGGCGGGGCGACCGCCAGGCTTCGGTGCGGGAACCAAGGGTTCGAGGATCGCCCACTCGGCGTCGGAGAGGTCACTCGGGAAGCGTGCACCGGGCCTGGTGAGCATTGCGGGTCTCCTGCCGAACGACGATACGGTCGTCAAGCTCCCCAGTCTACCGCCTTTCCACACAGCCTCTTATCTATCGCTCAGGGCGTAGACTGCACCGTCATGCGTGGCGACGTACAGGACTCCTTGGTCCACCGTTGGGGAGGAGTAGATTGCGCTGTCGAGAGCAAAGTGCCACCGTAGCGTCCCGGTGACAATGTCGAGGGCATTCACCTCGCCATCAAGCGTTCCCATGTACACGAGGTCGCCGGCTACTGTCGGAGAGGAAAAGGCCGGGGTGCCGATCTCGAAGCGCCAGTGTTGCTCGCCGGTCGCCGCGTCGACGGCATAGAAGAAACCGTCGTCGCTGCCCACATAGACTGCGCCGCTGCCCAC
>JACCVE010000614.1 GCA_013698285.1 Chloroflexia bacterium
GTTGGGATGACCTCGACAGGGCGCTGGCGGATGCCACTCCCCCATCGACGTCGGTCGGAGGGTATGACGACCTGCTCCTCGACCTGAGCGCGGACGGGATCGCCCCGCTCGAGATCGGTGATCTCGATGACGATGACGCGTGGGAACCCCTGTCGGCGGAGGATTGGGACACGGAAGATGTCCCGGTCGCGGGGGCGTTCTCGCTGCCCGTCTCGATCCCCGGTCCATCCGGTCACGCGGGGTCGGACGCGGTGCCCGAGATGGTGCCGGACGCATCGGCGGACGCGTGGTCTCGGGCGATGGGGGCAGACGGCGCGACCGGCGCCGCCGTGACGGAGGATGTCGACCCGTTCGATTTCGACGTCCTCGACCCGAGCCCGCGCACGCACGCCGCCCCGGCGACCACGGTCCCGGACCCCGGCGATCAGCATGCCGCCGGGGGGGCGTTGCGGATCACGGCCGGGTGGGACGACATCGACGCGGAACTCGAGCGGGCGATCCCGCGTGGCTCGATGAATGGCTATACGGAGCTGCTGAAGAACCTCGACTCGGAGCACCCGATGCCGTTCCCGGCGGTGGGGTTCGGCGGGGTGGAGCCCGAGGTCGACCCCCTCGCCGCCACGGACGTGGCCGGGGACCAGATCGATTTCGAAGACCTGCTCGCGGTCACCAGCGAGGACCACACCGCGCCGCTGAGCCACACCGGCTCGTTGGGGCCAGCCATCGAGGCATTGGCGGACGCGACGGTCACCGGTTCGGATCCCGACCAATCCCGCGACCACGGCCAGGGCCAGTGGTTATCACGACCGTCGAACCCCGACACGGATCGCGATCAGGTCATGGACCCGTTCACCTTCTCGGAGCGGGGGTCATCCGCCAGTGATTCGGAAGAGTTTGAGGCGTTCGACTTCTCTGACCTCGACGGGCCTTCTGGCATGTTGGACAATTCTCCCGTGACCGCCGACGATGGCGAGTCGATCCCGTCCTGGCACGGTTTGTTGACGAGCGACAGTGACCAGGCGACCGCCGCCCTCTTCTCCGGCAGCGAGGCGGCAACGGCGGCGCTCTTTTCGCGGACCGAATCGGACCCGGTCGTGACCGATCTGGGCGCCGGGAGCCCGATGGGTGGACCGGCGCCCACTACCCGGGCCTTCTCCTTGGATGACCTCGTGGAGGGGAGTGACCTGACCCAATCCCAGCCAGGGGTGTCAGACATGCCATGGCCGCGTCCGGCGGCGCCCGCGTCGCGGCAGGGCGTGCCGGCAGACCAGGCACCGGTGACCTCGCCCGAGCCCGGACGGACCGATCGGGGGGCCGGACGGCCACGTCCTGCCGAGGTGGCCAAGTCGCGGGCGGAGCACGATCCCCGGCAGGTCACCAGCCCCTGGCCCCCGTTCGACACCGGGGCGGTGTCGCTGGTCCAGATCGAGCGCTTCGACCTCTTCGGTCGCTTGCGGGAAGAGAAGGATTCTCTGGTCGCCCTCGGGATGCTGGCGGTGAAGAAGACGATCGAGTCAGAGCGAACCGGCGGCGACGCCGAGGACGCGCTGGTGCCACACCGGGCGGATGAGTCGCGACCGGTCAGGCCACAGACGGGCGGCCTCTCGGCCGAGCAACTGCAGGTATTGCGGGCCGATATCGCCGGAAAACGATCAGATGTTCTTAGTGCGGTCGCCACGTTGGAGCGTCTGGCAGAAGCTGGTGGTGGCACTCAGGTGCAACGCTTGCTCGGCGAGGGGTATCTCCGCCTCGGTCGCTCGGCCGACGCCGCCGAGCAGTTCCGCCTGGCGATGTCGTACCAAGCCCGCGGCGTGCGGGGCACCGGGTAGGCTCACCGGCCAGGTGATGGACATCCCCGGGGCCCGGACGAGGCATCGGACCACCGGCCAACGCGGCCCGTGAGGGAGCAGGACCACGATGGACAAGACCTTGAGCGATCTGCTGGAGTACGAGGAGATCCTCGGCGCGATCGCCTATAGCAGCGAAGGCTTGGTGCTGGCGAGCGCGGGACTGACGCGGTCGGACGCCGAGGTCTTCGGCGCGGTCGGGGCATCACTGCTCGGGGCGGTGGACAGTACCTCGCGGCGCCTGGGGGCGGGCCCGATCACCGCGGTCAGCTTCGGGGCCCGGGAAGGGATGGTCCACTGCTGGGCCATGAATGACCTGGCCCTGGCCATCTTCACCGAGCCCAGGTCCCCGACGGCGTTGGAGATCCTCGGCCAGCGCGTATTGAACGAGATATCACTGGTGGTCGACCCCATGACCTAACCGGGCGAGGTCACCCGGGCGAGGTCACCCGGACGCGGGAACAGGGAGAGATGACGGCTCGTCGAACCAGGTAAGGTCCGGCGAGCCGTCGCTCGTTATGCCAGTCGGTGTCCATCTTGGGGGCACGCTGACGGTATCTCACATCGTGGTCCTGTCGACCTCCGGGAGGTTCAGCCCGTCGATCCTCGCCCCTTCCGGCCGATTCCCCGCTAGACGGTGCCCCAGTGCACCGCCCGGGGCGCCGGCACTGGCGGACCCGTGACCCGGGGCGGTGTGGCGATCATTGGTCGCTGGCTTCTCTGGCTCCTCCGTCGCGACATCTCCGGTGAGGTCTCCCGGGGGACGCGTTATTCGTTGGCTCCGGCCCGGCGCGGACGTGTCCGGTCGTCGTCTGGGCGGCGGTGTGGCAGTATGGGGGTGGCCGGCGGCTGGTCCGGCCATGATCGGGGTGCGACGGAGGGACGGTCCGGTGGCGGACGAGCAGACACTGGTGATCATCAAGCCGGACGGCGTGCAGCGGAGCCTGGTCGGCGAGATCATCGGTCGCCTCGAGCGACGGGGGCTGCGGATCGTGGCGATGGAGCTACGGAGTATCTCGCGTGAGACGGCCGAGCGACACTACGCCGAGCACGAGGGCAAGCCGTTCTATGCCGGGCTGGTGGACTACATCGTTTCGGGGCCAGCGGTGATCCTCGTCTTCGCGGGTCCGGGTGCGATCGCCGTGACCCGGTCGACCGTGGGGGCGACTCGCCCCGCCGAGGCGGCCCCGGGCACGATCCGCGGTGACCTGGGGCTGACGGTGGGGCGGAACTTGATCCACGCCTCCGACGGCGAAGAGAGCGCCGCGCGTGAACGGGCGCTCTTCTTCCCGGACGGGGTGACGTCCTACGACCGGGCGATCGACCCTTGGATCCTGGAGTCCTGAGCGGCGGGACGAGGTGACATCGATCACGTGAGATGTTCGAGCGTGCGACC
>JACCVE010000557.1 GCA_013698285.1 Chloroflexia bacterium
GGCTCCTCGATGGTGTAGGCCTCGCGCGCCCCGGCCGAGAGGGCGGCGTCCTTGGCGGCCCGCTTCTCGACCTCGGTCACGCCGCTGGGGATGCCGATCACCACACGTGGGTGGGGCGCCATCAGGCGCTGCATGTGGACCTTCTTGATGAAGTAGTGGAGCATCATCTCGACGGTGTCGAAGTCGGCGATCACCCCGTCCTTGAGGGGACGGATCGCGATCACCGACTCGGGCGTTTTGCCGACCATCGCCTTCGCCTCGACGCCGACCGAGATCGCCCGCCGGGTCTTGGTGTCGATGGCGACCACCGACGGCTCGGAGATGACGATCCCCTTGCCCCGGACGTAGACCAGGGTATTGGCCGTCCCCAGATCGATCCCGAGATCACGACTGAACAAACCGAACAGGGCGGACAGGGGCCTAAACACGTCGCGTGACCTCCGGATAGGGCAAGATGGCGCGCGCGGTGGACGGGCGCGCCGGTCCGATCGCGCGGCGGGTAGGGACGATAGCCATCCGGGCGCACGGCGGTACGGACTACCGCCGATCCGGCTCAGGCCGTGCCTCGACGGTCAGGATTCGTCTGTCGAATGGGGGGACCGCTGGCGGACGGAGTATAGCATAGGCCACCAACCGCCCCGCCCGCCGGGTTACCCTTCTCATCCACCGGGGAAGCCATCATCCCGTCCGGCTCGCCGCGATCCCCGACGCTCCCACGCGCACCACCGAGGAGTGACCCGCAGTGCCCGACTCACGGCCCCATCCGCCCACCGCCAGCCTGCCGGAGACCCCGCACGACCTGCCCATCGACCGGGGCAAAGTGGACGCGCTGGTCGACCGCGTCCGGGCCGGGGAGCACCCGGACCTGCTCGACGCCTTCTTGGGCGTGGTCGACTGGCGCGGCGCGTTCGGCCCGGCCAGCGCGGCCCCGGGGCGGGACGACCCGACGACCGGGGAGGCCGTGTCGAGCGACGAGCTCTCGATCGAGGACATCGCCCGGCTGGTGGCCTATTACCGGGCCAAGTTCGCGGACGTCGGCCCGATCTACCTGGCCGAACTGCTCTCGACCGAGTTCATGACCGAGCAGCGGGCCCGCGGCGACGCCCCCTTCTCGGACCACCTGCTGGCCCTCGGCCGCGAACAACCGGAACTGTGGGCCGAGATCCGGGCCTTCTTCCGCCGCAAGGAGTTCGTCACCGCCCTGCTGGCCCTCGGCCACCGACCAGCGGACTTGCCGGGGCATCCGACACCGGCAGATTAACGGGGGAGAAAAGCGGGAGCTGGGTGTCGACCACGGCATACCAGACCAGCGCGATCCGAGAGGACACGAGGCCCTCCACAGATACAGGCGAGGGCTTTGCGGGCGACGTGATGGACAGGCCCGTATCAAAACGGTAGTGACCTGCCATTCCTTCCATGCTCATAGGACAGCACCGCAACATCGCCGGGGAGGATGTCGTGTCCCCCGCCGTCACCGGTGCGTACCTTTCACCCGGGCCAAGATACCCGGACAGCGTCACGGACGCGCAGCGCCGTATGGATCGTCCGTCGTCATTCCAGCCCATCGGGCCCAGGCGAGCTCAGCAGCGGCGAGGACGGCGCGGCGAGCAAGGGGTCGCGCCGCTCCATCGACCGCTCGATGACGGCGGCGGCGTTGCCGGCGCTGGCGGGAGACCCACTATCCCGTGGCGGTCCTTACTTCCTGGCGGGAGCCATCACCTTGTTGAGTGTCCGCCTTTGGGTTTCCCATGATGGCGTTCATGATCGGCTCGCAGAGGTAGATCCGACGCCAGGACCGCCCTGTCACCTCCGTCACGAACCCGCTCTCCTCCAGGACCGCGATCGCCGCCCGGGCCGTCGGTGTGGTCACGTCCAAGATCTGCGCGGCATGTCGGACGCTGAGGTAGGGGTTGGAGAACAGGTAGTCTATGAGGGCGTGCGCCTTGGCCTTACCCATAAGATGGGCGCGGAAGGTCTCTCGCAGATCCACGAGTGTTGTCGTCTGGAGCAGCGCTTCCCGTGCCGTCACCTCCACCCCTTCGAGGAAGAATCGGATCCACGCTATCCAGTCCCCGTCGGTTCGCACTCGCTGAAGCAGATCGTAGTAGGTCGGGCGGTGCGCCTCGATGTAGGCGGACAAATAGAGCAGCGGCTGAGACAAACGCTGCCGCTCGACCAGGAACAATGGGATGAGGAGACGGCCTATACGGCCGTTGCCGTCGATGAACGGGTGGATCGTCTCGAACTGCCCGTGCAGCACCGCACACTGGACGAGATCCGGCATGTCCCCTCTGGCGTTGAGGAACTGTTCCCAATCGGTCAGACACCCCATCAGCAATTCGGGTGGGGGGGGCACGAAGTCGGCGTTCTGCGCGGTGCTCCGCGCCGGTCCGATCCAGTTCTGTACCGTGCGGAATCGGCCCGGCGACGAGAACTCGCCCCGGACGTTCTGCATCAGGCGGGCATGGAGCCCGGTGACGAGGTTGAGCGTCAGCGGGCGCCCCTCTCGCACCCACGCAAGCCCGTGCTCCAGCGCGGCAACGTAGTTGGCGACTTCCTGGCGGTCGGCCTCGGGTGCCTCGCCGGCCTCGCCGGCCTCAATCTCGCCGAGATACACGTCCGACAGGCTCGCCCGGGTTCCCTCGATCCGCGAGGACAGGACCGCCTCACGACGGAGGTAGGGGCTAATCAGGAGGTGGGGGTTCGGGAGCTGGCGGCCAACTCCGGAGAGTTCGCTTAGGGCGGCGTCGGCGCGCGACAGGACGAGCACGAGATCCGAGTCCGCATAGGTAATCCGCGGAGGGAGCGGCGCCGGTACGAATGCGTCGATGCCTGCCTGCGAGCGGACAATCTCGCCGGCCGCGGGGGAGCGAAAGTCAGTCAGTTTCACGGTGCCCCCGACGATGAACGTTCGGACTCGCCGATCCCAACACGGAAAGAGATCGGCTGCATTCTTACAAAGCGGCGACGGCTTTGCAAGCGGCCTTTCTGTCTTCGTGTCAGATTGAAAGCGAAGCAGCCAACGCTTTCAATACCTGTCCCGCCCCACACCATCGGACATGAGCCGTGCCCTACGTCACCACCAAGCACGTGGCGCGGCGGACTGGCGTGGGGCGTTCAACATGGCCAGCGAGGACCCGACCCGCGGCGACCCGACGACCGGGGTGGCCGTGTCGGGCGACGAATTGTCGATCGAGGACATCGCCCGACTGGTGGCCTACTACCGGGCTAAGTTCGCGAACGTCGGCCCGATCTATCTGGCCGAATTGCTCTCGACCGAGTTCATGACCGAGCAGCGGGCCCGGGGCGGGTGGCCCTCGGCCACCGGCCAGCGGACTTGCCGGGCCACCCGCCCCGGGCGGAGTGAGCACGGCGAGCGTCGGGTGGATGGAGAACCGGCTCGACGCGCCCTGGCACACGGATGCAAAAGGACGGACACGAGGGTCTTCCAGGCGGGGGCGTCATGGCCGGGGTCGCACCTCACCCTGAACACATGGTGTGCGTCGCCGGTGGGGGCGGGACTCGGGCCGCGCCGCGTGACCTCGACGCGACGGTGATGGTAGCCGGGGGAGCACGGCTTGCCGTGCCGGTGCCGGGGCAAGTCCGGTGGCCTCACCCCGAGCATCGGACGAGAACTCGGCCCGGACCAGACCATCGCCACTTGGTGCCTCGAACCTTGCCGTCACCTGCTCGAAGACATCCATCCAGACCCTACTCGCGTGCCCGTATCTCGTCCCGAAGCGGACGATGACCAGATCCTTCTCAGGGGCGACGAAGATGTATTGGCCGTGGTTGCCGCGGGCGGAGTAATGGCCGGCTTCGCCCACCCACCAGAAATATTGGTAGCCGCGCGCCGGGTCGGTACTGACGTCAGCACGCGTCGACTCCTCGACCCAGGCCTGGGGGACCACCTGTCTGCCGCCCCACTCGCCCCCGTGCAGATAGAGGCTGCCGAATTTTGCGAAGTCGATCGCGCGACCGTTGATGCCGCTCTCCATCTTCTCGAAGCCGCTCGCCGTACTGTCCAGGCTCCACGAGCCATCCGCCCCCATGCCGAGCGGCTGCCACACCTTCTCTGCCAAGTACGCGGAGACGGACATCCCGGTCGCCCGCTCCAGGATCAAGCCGAGCAGCAGCGGGTTGTAGTTGTTGTACTCGAAGCGTTGCCCCGGTTCACTCTCGATCTCGCACGCCAGCGCCAGGGCCCGGAGGTCGGGCATGTAGTAGGTCTTGGTATCGTCCGCGTCCCAGGGAAGACCGCCCTCGTCGTACCGGATCCCCGACGACATGGTCAGCAGGTGCCGGATCGTGATCCGCCCGAAGCGGGGGTCGCGATCCAGCAGTTCGGGAAGGTACGTCGTGATGGGATCGTCGACGCCACCGATGTGCCCCGCTTCGATGGCAATCCCCACCAGCGCGGAGACGAACGACTTGGCCACCGAGAATGACGTCTGCGTCGATTCCCGATCGTAGCCATCGAAGTACCGCTCGGAGACGAGGTGGTCACCGTGGATCACGAGGAAGGCCGTCGTGCCCGTGGAGGTGAGGACATCGTCGAGCGGTCGCTCCTCGAGTTGACCTTCACGCTCCAGCGTCACCGTCTGGAGCCGTGCATCAGACGATGTGCCACCGTCCGCCACCGGATACTCAAACGGCGAGGGCCCGGCTCCGACAGCGCGTGAGGGGAATCTCTCGTGGTCCCCGACATCGGCGTCCATCCAGAGCAGGACGCGTGGCAGGTAATACCGGTCTGTCGCGGCCCGCCCCAACGGCACCGCGACCGCCAGCATCACCAGGGCCACGCCCGCGAGGACCACAACCCGCCGCCGCCGTCGCCACATCGCACCCACCCCGATCGGTACCGCACGGCTGCTTCAAGGGGTGAATCTAAAGGCGGGCCGTGCACCATCATGTCGCGCTGGTTCTGTCGCTCGCTGGCCGAGCCGGGCCGATCGCCGCGTGGGCACGCGATAGCGGCTCCTGGTGGGCGGGGACCCGGGCCATGGGGGAGGGGCCGTGGAAGCCCAATTCCTCGCGACGCGGCCGCGATGTCCTACTTTGCCCCGGCGCGCTCCACGGCGGCCAGGACGGCGCGGCGGGCCAGGCCACGGACCATCCGGCGGCGGTAGTCGGCCGAGGCATGGATGTCGTCCAGGAGATCGATCCCCTCGTCGGCACGGTCGGTCGCGGCCTTGATCACCTCGTCAGTCAGGGATTGGCCGCGCAGGGCGTCCTCGGCGGCGGCGGCCCGGGTGGCGTGGTCGCCCGCGCCGGTGACGCCGATCCGGATGTCCGCGCAGGCACCGGCGGCGTCGAGGGTGACCACGGCGGCGACACCGACCACCGCGTAGCCAGAGGCCTGGTTAGCGAGCTTCTGGTAGCTGGTGCCAGTCAGTGAAGGCAACGCGGGCACACGGACGGCGGTCACGACCTCGTCCGGAGAGAGGGCGGTGGTCAGAAACCCGACGAAGAACTCGGCCACCGGAATCGTCCGCTCGCCGTCCGGTCCCTGGACGACCATCTCGGCTCCAAGGGCCAGCAGGCCGGCCGGGTAGTCTGCCGTCGGGTCGGCGTGGGCGACCGTGCCGCCGATGGTGCCCCGGGCCCGGACCTGGCGGTCCCCGACCTTGGCGGCCATCTCGGCCAGCAGCGGGGCGTGCCGGGCGACGGCAGGGTCGGTCTCCAGGGCCCGGTGGGTGGTCAGGGCGCCGATCGTCAGGCCGTCGGTCCCGGCGGAGATGCCGGCCAGGCCCGCGATGCCGCCGATGTCGATCAGGTGGGCGGGCTCGGCCAGGCGCAGCTTCATCACCGGGAGGAGGCTATGGCCACCGGCGATCAGCTTGACGCCCGCGTCCTCGTGCTCACGCAGGAGATCGATGGCCTCGCCGACGCTGCCAGCGCGGTGGTAGGTGAACGGGGACGGGTTCATCCGTAGGGCTCCAGGCGTAGGGCGTAAGGCGTAAGGGGGGAATGGGGTCAGCGTTGGAGGAAGGGCTCGGGGACGGCGCCGGCGGCGACCTTCTGGGCGGCGGCGCGAACCGAGAGGACGATGTTGTGGTAGCCGGTGCAGCGGCAGATATTGCCGTCCAGAGCGTGGCGGATGGCGTGCTCGTCCGGGTCCGGGTCGTCGGCGAGCAGGGCCACGGTCGAGAGGACCATCGCCGGGGTGCAGTAGCCGCACTGGGCGCCGTGTTCTTCCCAAAAGGCCTGCTGGACGGGGTGGAGCGTGCCGGCCGGGGCCAGGCCCTCGATCGTGGTGACCTCGTGGCCCTCGGCCTGGGCCGCCAGGACCATGCAGCTCTTGACGGCCTCGCCGTCGATCAGCACCGTGCAGGCGCCGCACTGGCCGGTCTGGCAGCCGATGTGGGTGCCGGTCAGGCCGATCTGCTCGCGCAGGAAGTGGACGAGCAACATCCGGGGCTCGATCTCTTCCCGGCGCGAGGTGCCATTCACCGGGACATCGACGGTCATCTTCTCCAAGGCAATCGGACTCCCATTTGGGTGAGCGCCGGCCCCGGACGGGCCACGGCGCCAGGATGGCGGACGATGAGGGTACGACATCCGGCCGGTTTACGGGTGGGTGTCGTCGGAACGGGACTCAAGAGGTGGCGGCCGTCTCGGGGGCGGTGGCCTTGCGTTCCAGGCAATCGAAGAACTGGCCGACGATCATCTTGGCCGCCGGTTGCATCACCCGGGCCCCGACCCGGGCCAGGGTACCCCGGACGGCGGCCTCGCCGGTATAGCGGACGACGGTTTGGCCATCGACCTCGTCCAGGGTCAGCGAGCCCTCGCCGGAGACTTCCCCCTGCGAGCCCTTCCCCTCGACCCGCATCCGGTAACTCTCGGGCTCCTGCTTGTCGGTGATCTTGACCCGGCCCTGGAAGGTGCCCCGGATCATCGCCACCCCGATCTTCATCGTCGCGGTGTACTCGTCTTCCCCGACGAGGTCCAACCGCTCGCACCCCGGCAGGCAACCCCGCAGCACCTCGGGGTCCAGCATAAATTGCCAGACCTGCTCGCGGGGGGCGGCAAAGGTATGCTCGCCGCTCAGTTCCATCGTGGCCTCCCTTCCCTGCCGCTGGCCGCCGGCGCATCGCCACGGCCATCCGGGAACCGATTCTACCAGGGGTTCGACGGGAAGGCGCTAGTGGGCATCCCTCTCGGCGCCCCCGGGCACGGGACGCCGCGACGCTCGACATCTCCCGCACGACGGACCTGGCACAATGCCATCATGATGGCGTCCGGCGACCCGGCAGCGGGCGCCCGGGTGAACGGGGAGCGACGATGCGATGGATCCAGGCCGGGGCGGGCCGGTGGGGACGCGACTGGACCAGGCTGTTCGACGGGACGGCCGGACACGAACTGGTCGCCGTGGTCGACCCTTCCCCGGAGGCCCGGGCCTGGGCGACCGGCACCCTCGGCCTCGACCCGGCGATGGTGGTCGGGGAATGGGCGGCGCTGCCCGGCACCGGGGCCGACGCGGTCCTGGTCACCACCCCACCCGCCACCCACCACGAGGTCGCCGCCACCGCCCTGCGGGCCGGGTTCCCGACCCTGGTCGAGAAGCCGCTGGCGACGACGATGGAGGACGCTTCGTCCCTGGTCTCCCTCGCCCGGGAGATGGGCCAGCCGCTGATGGTCAGCCAGAACTACCGCTACACGAAGCTGGCCCGGGCGCCACGGGCGGCGATCGCGGCCGGCCTGATCGGCACGGTCCTCGCGGCCCGGATCGACTTCCGCCGCGACACCCGGACGCTCTTCCCGTCCGGCGAGTTCCGGTACACGATGGATCATCCCCTGGTCCTCGACATGGCGATCCACCACTTCGACCTGATCCGCGCCCTCACCGGGGACGAACCGGAGTCGGTGATGGCCCGGAGCTGGCGCGTGCCGGACAGCCCCTACGCCGGGGACCCCGCCTGCGCCGCCCTAGTCGGGTTGGGTTCCGGCGCGACGGTGATCTACAACGGCGACTGGGCGACCCACGGCCCGGAGACAGGCTGGAACGGCGATTGGGAGATCCTCGGCAGCGACGGTCGCCTCACCTGGAGAGACGACCAGATTCACGTCCACCGCTGGCTGGGCGGCCCTGTGCTCGTCCCTGATCCGGGTGGCCCCGCCGATGGCCGGGAGGGCGTCCTGGCCGAGTTCGCCGCCGCCCTGTCCGAAGGCCGCCAGCCGGAGACCAGCGGCACCGACAACCTCAAGAGCCTCGCCCTCACCCTGGCCTGCGTCCAGTCGATCGAGCGGGAGGAGATGGTCTGGATGGGTGCCGCTGCCGATGACAAATCCCCGCAGCGAACTGTCTGATTCCCTGGACCGTACGACCTGCTCGGCCGGAACGCGACCCGGGCTCAGTTCGCTCGCGTCGTCACCATCCCGGCTGCGGGTCGGTGATGGTGCCCCAGCTCTGGGACATCCTGAGGCGGGGTCGGGGATGATGCCGCCTCGGGCGGTGGGATGCCCTCGGTGCCGCGGACGAGCAGGATGTAGATGGTGGCCAGGATCGGCAGGTGACCGATCAGTTCGGTCGGTGGCAGGAACTGGATACCGAGGTTGAAGGGGATCCACAAGCCCAGGATCACCACCCGGGGCAGCAGCCCGGACAGGAGCGCCGCCCCGGCGACGATCTCGACGATCCCGGCGGCGAAGACGAACCGCTCGTCGGTGAACCAGGTGAACCCGATCTCGCGGGGGACGTTGAAGT
>JACCVE010000565.1 GCA_013698285.1 Chloroflexia bacterium
CCAGGGACGGGTCGCCCTCGAACGGGTAGGTCACCCCCGCCGCGAACCGCAGGCGGTAGAGCGACGGCGGATCGTCCGCCGTCGGGAGAAGTTCGGCCGTCACGCCAGGGGCGATCTCGAACCCCCCCGGCGGCGGCGTGGCGTCATGGGCCCGGGCGCCGGGAACGAGACCGGATAGGGCGACCAGACCGACCACCAAGACGGCCACGACGCAGACGAGGCTCGTGAAACGACGCATGACTCATGCTCCCCGGAGTGGCCGCCGGATACTCCAGCGGCCACCCGCGCTCCGTCAGGATAACGGCGCCGGCTGGCCTACGCCGCCGGGCTGCTGGCCGGGGTGCCCTCGACGTCGCCGACGACCAGGATGTCGGCCATCCCCTCGAAGGCGTGCGGGATGCCGCCCGCGCCCGGGTCGCTGACGAAGCAGAGCACGATGTGGTAGCCCGCCTCCAGGTCGACCTCGATCCACTGCGTCGTGTTCGCCGACTGGGTCGCCGTCGTCACCACCGGGATGATGCCCTCCGGCTCCTCCGGCGATTCCAGCAGCGCGAACAGCTCGTCCATCGTGATCGGTTGCTCCGACCGCACCAACAGGAAGAAGTGCGGCTGGGTGCTGGTGTTGTCGATCCGGATCACCTGCGGCCCGGGCATCAGCTCTGCGCTGTACTCGAAGGCGAACCCGCCGGTGTCCCCGACCTCCGTCACCGTCACGTCCGCCACCGGCTCGGTCACCGCCCCGGTGCCGCCCTCGGTGACGACCATCTCCACCGGCGCCTGCGCCGCGGTCGGGTCATCGCCCCAGACGGCGTAGGTGCCCGGTACCAGGTCCAGCACCACCCGGCCCGTCGTGCCCGGCTCGCCGTAGAGCCCGCCCGCCATGTAGGTGGTGTAGTACCACTCCGGCGGCGCCCCCGGGCCCTCCCCTTCGGGCGCCGCGCCCGGCGATGCCGCCGGAGACGCCATGTCCATCTCGGCCCCCGGCGTCGCGGCCCCCGGCGGCGGCCCGGCCATCGCCATCAGGTCGGCCACGGTGATGCCCTCGGGCAGCTGCATGAACGAGACCCCGCCGCCCATCTCCCCGGTGCTGGTCACCGTCACCAGGTAGCGCCCGGCCGCCGTTTCCGCCGGCACGCCCTCGTACCCGGCGTCGGTGATGGTCACCCGCAGCTCGGTCAGGCCCAGGCCGTCGAACGCGCTGCTCCCGGTGTCCGGGGACGCGCCCGGGGTCGCTCCCTGCGCCAGCGCCCCCACCGGTGACCCCAGCAGCGTCGCCGCCAACAGGCCGAGCCCAAACGTCCGTCTCGACAGTTCCATCCCTGCTCCTCCATTCCGATACGGGGCGATCCTTCGCCCACCCTGGTCACGCCGGGACCCGCCACCGCGTCGTGACCCCGAGGTCCCACGCATCGATCATAGGGCCAAATTCATCCGTTGTCGTACGTCGTTCTACGTATTTCTCGAACCGACTTGGCGTGGGTCCCCACCCGGACCGGCGCGGCCACCCACCGCCTCCCGGCCCCGTGCCAGACCCGCCCCGGCGGGTGCGGCCGTGTCGCCACCGCCCGAACAGGCACGGGCTTCTTCGTCATCACCGGGCCAGCGCGATCGGGGACAGGGTTACGACCAGGTCGTAATGGGTGCCGCCCAAGGCGAGCGAGCCGGCAGCGAGGCCACCCCCGGTTGACGCCCCATTCCCCCGGCCCGTATCATCGCCCGACAGGCATCGACACGTGTCCTCGCGATTCCGGGCTCCGCGGCCAGGCCGCCCTCTCGTTGTCCTCGCGGCTCGTGGCCGGTCCTCACCTGAAAAACACCCCACCCCTGGGGTCCACAACCCATTTCAAGGAGACGTGCGATGGATCTCGTCCTGACGATCCTCGCCGTGGTCTTTGCCGTGGGAGTCGCGGTCGTCCTGACCTACTGGTATCTGGAACGACGGTCCAACTCCCGGGTGCACCTGGCCCAACGCGAGGCCCAGCGCATCACCAACGAGGCAGAGTCACGGCAGCGGGATAGTGAACTGGCCGCCAAAGACGAGGCGATCCGCCTCCGCGGCGACCTCGACCGCGAACTGACCCAGCGCCGCTCGGAGATCGAGCGGGTCGAGCGCCGGGTCGAACAAAAAGAGGAGACGCTCGACCGCAAGGACACCGCCGTCGCCGAGCGCGAACAGGTTCTCCGCCGCCAGGAGCAAGCCTTCGCCACCTCCCGCGATCAGTGGGACGGGCAACGGGCCCGTACCGAGCAGGAGATCGAACAGGGCCGCGCGCGGGCCCTCGCCGAGGCCGAGCAGGGGCGTGAACTGGCCCGGGCCGAGATCGAACGCGATCGCCAGCAGGCCCAGCGTGACATCGAAGAGGTCCGCGCCCACCTCCACGCCGAGTTGGAGCGCATCGCCGGCATGACGGCCGAGGAGGCCAAGCAGGTCCTGGTCAGCGAGGTCGAGGTCGAGGCCCGGGCCGCCGCCGCCCGCCGCCTGCACGAGATCGACCTGGAGATGACCACCGAGGCCGACCGCCGCGCCCGCTGGGTCCTGGCGACCACCATCCAGCGGATCGCCTCCGACTACGTCGCCGAGACCTCCGTCTCGGTCGTGCCGATCCCCAGCGACGACATGAAGGGCCGCATCATCGGCCGCGAGGGCCGGAACATCCGCGCCCTGGAACAGGCCACCGGGGTCGACTTGATCGTCGACGACACCCCGGAGGCGATCATGATCTCCGGCTTCGACCCCGTCCGCCGCGAGATCGCCCGCCGCTCCCTGGCCAAGCTGCTCCAGGACGGCCGCATCCACCCCGCCCGGATCGAGGAAGTGGTGGCCAAGTGCCGCCAGGAACTCGACCAGGTGATGCGGGAAGAGGGCGAGAAGGTCGCCTACGAGGCCAACGTCGCCGGCCTCCATCCCGATCTGATCAAGCTGCTCGGCCGCCTCCGGTTCCGGACCAGCTACGGCCAGAACGTGCTCCACCACTCGCTGGAGACCTCGCTGATCGCCGCCGCCCTCGGCGCCGAACTCGGGGCCGACATCAACGTCTGCAAGACCGCCGCCCTGCTCCACGACATCGGCAAGGCCGTCGACCACGAGGTCGAGGGTCCCCACGCCCTGATCGGCGCCGACATCGCCAAGCGCCTCGGCCGCTCGGCCAAGATCGTCCACGCCATCGCCGCCCACCACAATGAGGAAGAGCCCCAGACGGTGGAAGCCTTCATCGTCGCCGCCGCCGACGCCATCTCCGGCGCCCGGCCCGGCGCCCGGCGCGAGATGGTCGAGGCCTACATCAAGCGCCTGGAGGCCCTGGAAGGGGTCGCCAACTCCTTCGAGGGGGTCGAGAAGTCGTTCGCGATCCAGGCCGGCCGCGAGGTCCGGATCCTGGTCGCCCCGACCGGCATCGACGACCTCGGCGCCAGCCGCCTGGCCCGCGACGT
>JACCVE010000617.1 GCA_013698285.1 Chloroflexia bacterium
GGCCGGAGCCGAAGCCGCCGGTGGTCATCTGGCCGCTGGAGTCGGCGTCAACCACGGGGCCATTGGCGGCGGCGTCCCGGCGAGCGGCCTGTTGGGCGGCGGCGTCCGCCTGACGTTGGGTCATCTCGCCGTCCTGGACGGCGGCGTCGAGGTCGTCGGGGGACATCGGCGTGGCGGTCTCAGTCTTGCCGGTCATGGGATGCTCCTCGGGGGTGACGATCCGCGTCGCGTGCCGTCAACGGAACCGGAAGCCACGATGAGGGTCCGGTGGCACGGGATGAGCAATAGCGGGGCCGCAACGAACTGCCCGGTCGCGGGCGCCCGGAGCGGCGGCGAGGTGGACCACCACCCTGGTACCGGATCACGCGTGGTATGGTATCGAGCGGTGGGAGGCTGACCACACCAAGCACCGCGCGGTCCTCGAACTCCGCCCGTGACCTTGGCTCCATGTTCCCCGGTGTATCCAGCCAGCCGATCGTTGATCCGACCGACCCGACCGCCTCAGGGGGCACTCCCGCATGTTCTCGACGGAAAGTTGGCCGCGCCCGGTCGCGCGCGTCTGGACGCTCGGTCAACGGTTCCAGAAGTTCCTCGTCGTGGGGACGGTCGGGATCATCGTCAGCCAGGTGTTCCTCTCCCTGTTGCACGGGCTGATGCGCATGGACCTCACCGTCGCCGGGCCGGTGGCGATCGCCGTGTCGATGGTAGCGACGTTCATCCTGAACGAGATGTGGACCTGGCACGACCGGGGCACGGGACGGATCGTCCACCGGATGTTGCCCTACGCCGTGATCAATACGGTCGGGCTGATCATCAATAGCCAGGTGCTGGTCTACCTGGTCCAGGAGCAGGGGGTCCACTTCCTGGTGGCCAACCTGGTCGGGGCGGGCTTCGCGGCCGTGTGGAACTTCATGCTGAATAACGCGATCACGTGGCGGGCCTGACGCGCATCGCGCACCCGGGCCTTTCCCGGACGGCGACCACCCGGTGGGGCTGGGCCGCTCGCCGGGGCGCGGTGACTCGGACGTGGGCGGGCACCACCGGAGGGGACCGGCCATGGCTGCTCCCGCTCCTCGTACTCTTCCTCGCCAAGCAGGTCTTGCTGATCGGCATCGTCGGCCCGTTCACCGGCCATGACGAGGTCGATCATTTCTATTACATCCAGCGCCTGGCGGCCGGCGACGGGCTGGGAGAGGTCGGGCGGGTCTTGTTGCCCGAGGCGGCCGCTCCCTACGAGGAGTACGTCGCGGACTTCCCGTACAACGCCGAGGTGATCCAGCCCCCGCTCTACCACCTGACGCTGGCCGGGCTGGCCCGCCTGGTGCCGGGGGAGGGGCTGGCGGACCTGTACGCGTTCCGGGCGGTGTCGACCATCCTGGGGTTGGCCGCGCTGGCGATGACCTACGCGGTCGCGGCGATGCTGTTCCCGGCCACGCTGTTCGCCCGGGCCGGGGTCGTCGCGTTCGTGGCGTTCCAGCCGCAATTCTCGTTCGAGGCCGCGATCGTCAACCACGACATCCTGGTGATCCTGCTGTTCACCGCGGTCGGCTACCTCTGTCAGCGGGGCCTGCGGGACGGGTTCACCACCGGCTCGGCCCTGGCGATAGGGGTGCTGAACGGCATCGGGCTGTGGACCAAGGTCAGTCACGGTCTCGTGTTGCCGATGGTCGCCGCCGCCCTGTTGATCGCGACATGGGACCGGCGGGAGGCCGGGAAGCGAGCCTGGGCCCGGCTGGTCGGGCAGGGAGCCCTGGCCACGCTGTTGCCGGTGGTCCTGGTGTCACCGTGGTTCCTACGGTCCTACCGGCTCTACGGTGACCCGTCCGGGGCGGAACGGCTGCGCGAGATCCCGGAATATGGGGAACAGGCCAGCACCTATCCGGAGATGGTACGGTCGACCGGCTTCTGGCAGGGTCGGCTGGAAGATTTCTGGGCCAACTACGGTTGGAGGCAGGTGCCCTTCGATGCCGGGGACTACCAGATCATGTGGGCGTTCTGGGCGCTGGCCGGCCTAGGGATCGGGGCGTTGGCGATCCGTGGGATGGTGGGGAGGCCGCTCGGACTGCCGCCCGTCCTGACGGCGTTCCAGCGACGGGCGATGGCGATCTGGGGTGTGGGCGTCCTGGCCGTGACGGTCGGGGTGCTCTACGTCGGCACGATCCAGTTCACCCAGTCCCGGTTCGCGTTCCCGGCGATGGCGGGGTTCGCCCTGTACTCGGTCCTGGGCTGGGCGGTCTGGGTCCCCGTGCGGCTCCGGCGCGGCGGGGTGATCGTGCTGACCCTGGCGTTCCTGCTGTTGACCGTCTCGACGGCGGTGCGGTTTCTGATCCCCTTCTACCACGGGCCGGGTGGCGGCTGGGTCCCCGCGTCGTGACTCGGCGGGGTGCCACGCTGGGGGCGATCCTGGCGACCTGTCTCGTGCTCGCGGCGGCGCTGGCGATCCCGGTCGACGTCCGGCATAGCGCGCCGTTCGGGTTCAGGCTGACGCTGGACCCGGACCGGGCGATCGCGGTGACGGGGGTGACGGTGACACCGAACTATCCCGACTTTCACCGGGTCGACCTCGACCTGCGCGCCTACACCCCGGACGAGCGGTACGACGTGACGGTCTACGTCCAAGAGGTACCGCTCCCGGTGGCCGACGACGAAGGGGACGCGGCGGGCGCGGATGAGGTCACGGAGCCCGAGCCACCGGCCGAGGCGGGGCCGTTGCGGACCGTTCACCTCGGCCTGGACCAAGCGGAGATCGCGGCCGAGAAAGGGGCGTTCGCCGACCCGTTCGTCACCGTCCGGTTCGACCCGATCGCCGATTCGGCCGGCAAGGCGTACTACGTCTGGGTCGATACGGGGGCGAACAACGACGATGCCGTCCTGACCGTCTGGAGCGTGAAGAGCTACTCGCGGGTGGCGGGCCACACGACCCTGGCGGCGTTCTTGGCCGATTCGCCGGGGAGCCTGCCGTCCTGGGCGGGACGGGTCATCTTCGGGGCGGCGATGGTCACTTTCGCCCTCGCGATGGCGGCGCTCGGGGCGGCCCTGGCCGGGGCATCGGAGCGACCCGCGGTCCCGATCGCGACCCGACGGGGCGGGGACGTGCGGGCCCGGTCCGGGCCAGGATCGCCCGATTGATGGTGTACACTGCCCCGTCGGTATGTGCCCGACCATCGCTCGCCACCGGCAGGTGGACGCGCGTATGAGAGGTCGTCAATCCACGCGTCCTTCCCCCGGTCTCGCCGTCGCTCCCGGCTGGCGTTAATCCGGTAGACCTTGCCCGAGACGCGGCCCTCGCCGAACTGGACACATCCGATACCCTGGGATACGCG
>JACCVE010000596.1 GCA_013698285.1 Chloroflexia bacterium
GGCCAATGGCGACCGATCGATCCAGGCTGATCGACGGGGTGGCGGGGCCGAGTGTCACGCGGCCGGGGACCCCGGTCTCCGTCCATGGGCCATCGTCGTGACCCCCGGCGCGGGGGCCGGTGATGGCTCCGCGCTCCGTGCGCTCGTCTTCTGGGTCGGGAAATCCCCCGTCGGTGTCCCGGAGCGTGGACTCACTCCCGGGGCGATCACCCCCGCCATCGACGTGCCCGCTCGGGGCGAACTCGTTCAGAGTGACGTCCTCGAAGCGGACCACGGCGTCGGCGCCGGCGGGGACCGGGGCGCCGGTCATGATCCGGACGGCGGTGCCCGGCGCGATGGGAGCGGTGGGCTGGTGGCCGGCCGTGACCCCGGCGACGACGCGGAATCGGGTCTGGCCCCCGGCGACGTCGGCGGCGCGGAGGGCGTAGCCATCCATCGCGGCGTTGGCGAACGGGGGCAGGTCGATCGGGGCGTGGATCGCGGCGGTCAGGGTCATCCCGGCCACCCCAGCGATCGGGACGGCGACGGCGGGGAGGGGCTGGACGGCGGCGAGGATGCGCTCCCGCGCCGCATCGACGGTCGGCTCGTGTCCGGGATCACCGGCGTGATCCCGGCCATGCGGCTCGCGATCGTCCTGTCCGGAGACGCGACCCGGACCGAGGTCGACGTCCCGGTTGACGCGTCTCCGGTCGTGCTCACCACTCACCGCGGACCGGCCGCTCCGACGGTCATCGTTCCCATCACCCACACCCTCGTTCATGCACCGATATCCCCGTCCAGCGACATCGTGATGCCCATGATAGGGCGTTTGGGAATGGGGCTTCGTGCAGACGGGGACGGGAGGCGCGGAGGTCGGGATCACCGGGCGGGAATCCGGACCCAGCCGGGCGCGGGACCAGTGGTGACCCGATCAGTCAGTGAGCAGGGCAAGGATCAGGAGGACCGACGCCAGCAGGGAGGCGACCGTGCGGACCGTGTTCCACCTGGTCCAGCCAGGGACGTAGCTGGCCCAGAGAGCGGCGCCGGCGTCGCTGTTCGGGTCCACCGCCGCCAAGGCGTCGTTGCGTGGCACGTTGCGGACGATCGTCACGGCGATGCAGCCGACCACGTAGAGGCCGCCACCGATGATGCGGAGGGGAGCGCCGGGTTCTCCCCGGCCCACGAGCGATGCCACGACCAGGATGAGACACGCGATCGCGGTGCCGAAGAACGGGGCCATGAACCAGGGAGTCAGGACGACCCGGTTGATGGACTGCATGGCGGCGATGCCATGCGCTGGGGGGAGGCGGGCCAGGGCGGCCATCACGAACGACGAGAAGGCGAAGAACACGCCGCCTACCAGCGCACAGCCCAGGGCCGCGCCGAGCGTCAGGCCAACGAGCATCGCATCGGTCATCGGGGCATCCCGCTCATGCCGCGTCGTGGACGCGGGCGATCTCGCTCGACGTGTCCTCGGATTGGGTCGGCGTGGTGTCCTGCGACGGTCGTCCCGCACACCGTCGGCCCCGTCCCCATGCCAGGAGGGGGGCGGACCGCGGCATTGTGACATGGAAGCGTGTGAGACGCCCTCACGGCTTGGGGCCACCGAGGGCCTCGGTCAAGCGGGCGTGGGAGACGTGGACAACCGTGGTGATTGACGAGGTGGCACCTGCTCAGCCTCAGCGCGTGGCGCTGACGGGGACGCGCCCGGGTGGGGAGAGGCGAGAGGGGTGCGCTTTCGCCTCGGCGAGGATACCGCCAGACCACCCGCACCAGGGAAGGCCGCCGCTACGAACGCATCGTCAAGACGATGCGTTCGACCTGCCTGACGTGCGGCCGTTCATGGCGAGCCAGCCTCCGCGCATAGGACTGCACGGTCCGCTCGAGGGCCGTTCCCGCCCCCGTCACCGTCGCCGCGCGTGACCACCCTTCGGGCGGCAATGGTTCCAGGATTGCCAAGAGATCGGCACGCTGCTCGGCGAAGGCGCGCAATGAGGGCCCAAAATCCAGGTCGGGATAGTCCGTCTTCTTGATCCAGGTGGTGGGGTTGACCGCCCGCAGCGTCGGCGTGTCCTCGGCGATGATCGTCGCGATGCAGTCGCCCCAGACATCGGCACAGGAACGGAGATGGGCGAGCACGTCGTTGGATGACCACTCACCGGGGTTTGGGGTGGCACGCAATTGGGCTGGAGCCAGCCCGGCGGTGAGCTCGGCGAGGCGCGGCGGCGTTTCCGCGAGCCGGGTCAGGATCTGCTCGATCGTGAGTGGTTTGTCGGGCACGTGATGTCATCCTTTCGCACGAGACACGATCAGTCCCGGCCGGGAGCCCGGGCACTGGGGATCGCTTGGGATCAGGTCACCGGCGGGTGGCTCCTGCCCGTCCCCTGGTCATCCGCCGGATCAGGGAGCAGGCGCTCGACGATCACGACATCGCGCCAGGCACCGTCGAGCCGGGCGTGGCGCTCGTACGTGCCGACCTCGCGGAAGCCGGCCGAGCGGAGCAGGGCGCGGCTGGCCCCATTCTCGACGAACACCCTGGACACCAGCTTGTGGAACCCGGCGGCCGTGGCCGCCTCGACCAGCGCCGCCATGGCCAGCCGCCCGACTCCCAGGCCGCGGCTGCCCCGCTCGACATAGACGCTGAACTCGGCGATCCCGGCGTAACAGTCGCGGGGCCGGTACCCCGACGTGGCGGCGAAGGCCACGACGGTCGGCCGGTCGGGGTGGGGCGAGCGATCGAGCATCCCAGAATGACTGGCGGGACCACCGGCGAAGCCGATGGTGCCCGGGCCGGCCGGGTCCCCCCCGACCGGCTCGCCGGGCGGCGACGGGGTCCCTGCCGCCGAGGCATCATCCGAGCCCGTCCCGACTGCCTCGCTGGGCGCATCGTCCTGACCGCCCCCGTCGGGAGCGGCCGGGACGACCCGTTCGACGACGATGACCGGGTGCGGGCCGTCGAACCAGGCGATGACGTCGGCGGCGGTGCGGGGA
>JACCVE010000603.1 GCA_013698285.1 Chloroflexia bacterium
CTGGGAGGCCGTCACCGGCCAGACCCGTGCCGCCTACGAGACGGTGCTGCGACTCCCGGCCTCGGCGCCGCGCCGGCCGGCCGCTCGCCGGGCGAGGCCGGGGTCCGGTCCCCTGGTGGAGCCCGGCGCCGGGCTCGGCCCTCGATGATCTCGTAGGCTCCGGTCCGCCGCCGGGACGATCGTCGAACGCCCGACCGCGCGAACCGCGTAACGCGACCGGTACGCTCGGGAACTACGTACACTGGACAGAGCACCGGAAGATGTCTGAAGGGGAGGGATGGACGATTGGCCGAGGACGGAGGCGACCGCCGGTACGACCTGATCGTGATCGGCGCGGGCGGCGCCGGCAGCATCGTCGCCGGGGAGGCGAATAACCGGGGAGCACGGGTCGCCCTGATCGAGCGGTGGAGGGTCGGGGGGACCTGCCTCAATGTCGGGTGTGACCCGACCAAGACCCTGGTCCGCTCCGCCCAAATCCTGCACCAGGCCCGGCACGCGGCCCGCTTCGGCATCACGGTGCCCGAAGCGGCGCCGGATTGGCCGGCGGTGATCGGCAGGGTCGAGCGGGTCATCGACGCCATCCGGGGCGGCGACGGCGACCGCAACATCCGGGAGAGCGGGGTGTTCCTCTACAAGGGGACGGGCCGGTTCGTCTCGCCCCACGAGGTCGAGGTCAACGGCGAGACCCTCTGGGGCGAGAAGATCGTCATCGCCACCGGTGCCGCCGAGGTGATCCCGCCGATCGAGGGGCTGCGGGAGGCGGGCTACATCACCAATGTCGAGGCCGTGGCCCTGCCGGAGCTGCCGCGTTCGTTGACCATCATCGGCGGGGGTGTGATCGGCTGCGAGTTCGCCCAGATCTTCACCCGGTTCGGGGTCGACGTCACCATCCTGGGTTCGGCGGACCGCCTGCTGCCGCGAGAGGACGAGGCGGTCGTACTGCCGTTGCAGGATGTCCTCCGCCGGGAGGGAGTCTCGATCCAGATGGGGTGCAGGGTAGACCAGGTCGAGCGGCGCGATGGGCTCCTCTGCGTCAGCGGCTGGCGCGACGGCGAGCGGGCCGAGCACTGCGCCACGGAGACGATCCTGGTCGCGGCCGGGCGCAAGCCGAGCCTGGACGCGCTGGACCTGGCGGCGGCCGGGGTCGTCGCGACCGATCGGGGCATCGTCGTCGATGACCGGTTGATGACCAACGTGCCCCACATCGCCGCCGTCGGCGACGCGACGGGACTCTACCCCTTCACCCACATCGCCGACTACCAGGCCCGGATCGCCGAGGCGAACCTGATGGGCGGCGGGCCAACTCAGTACGCCGACTACCGGGCCGTCCCCTGGACGATCTTCACCGACCCGGAACTGGCCCGTGTCGGCCTGACGGAAGAGCAGGCCCGGGACGAGGGCTACGACGTGAAGTGCGCCACGGTGCAGGTCAGGGACCTGGCGCGGGCGATCACCGCCGGGGAGACCGACGGGGTGGTGAAGCTGGTCAGCGACCGGGCCACCGGCCAGTTGCTGGGGGGTCACATCCTCTCGGCCAACGCCGGCGAGATGTTGCCCGAGGTGGTGCTGGCGATGCGGGCCAAGCTGGGCGTCGTGGCGATTGCCGACGCCATCCACTCCTACCCGACCCTCTCCGAGGGGGTGTTCTGGGCGGCCTTCGAACTGGCCAAGCCGGAGATGGCGGCGATCCAGGCGGCACGCGGTCACCAGGCCGCCTACCGCGAGGTGCCGGAGGACCTGTAACGAACACCGCTCCGGGGAGACTCCACTAGGGCTTGAGCAGCTCCGTCGCCCGGTCGCGCACCATACGCTCGATCTGGCCCTTGAAGGGTGTGGCGGCGAAGGGGAGGTCGCCACGGAATGCCACGGCGTCGGCCGCGACGGCGATGCTGCCCTTCACGTCGAAGCCCATCGCGTTGAACGCGAACGAGCCATTGTGGCCCTGCCATTCCTCGTGGAGGTCCTTGATCTGGGAGCCATATCGCTCGCGCATGGTCGGTACGAGGCTCTTTATCCGTTCGGTGGCGGCGTCCGCGCCGAGCTGGTGGGGGACATCGACTTTGAAGCTGGGCATCGTCTTCTCCTGCGTGTGTCGTCCGCTGGCGGGACCCGGTCGCCGCCGGGTCATCATACGCCGTGGCGCCGTTGGTGCGACACCTGAAATCTGGGCGCATGGAGACCTGAACCCCGAGTGACAGGGCCGATGCCACGGTCGCCCGGGAACGGTCCAAGTTGACGTAACGACGTATACTCGTCCTCAGTCGATGAAGAACCGCGGCATGCCGCCAGGCACGCGAAGGAGCACGTGAGACGATGTTGGATGCCTTATTCGGTCGCAAGAAGGCCGAGATGATCGCCGCCGAGGACGCCCTCCGAGGGCGGGACGAGCCGGGGTTCGCCATCCCCACCAAGCACGAAGTGCTGGGCACCCCAATCCAGCCGCCCTTCCCGGACGGGATGGAGACGGCGGTCTTCGCCCTCGGCTGCTTCTGGGGCGCGGAGCGACTGTTCTGGACCATCGACGGCGTCTATTCGACCGCGGCCGGCTACGCCGGCGGGACCACGCCGAATCCCACCTACGAGGAAGTGTGCAGCGGTCGGACCGGTCAGGCCGAGGCCGTGCTGGTCGTCTTCGACCCGGCCAAGGTGGGATACGCCGACCTATTGAAGGTCTTCTTCGAGGAACACGACCCGACGCAGGGCATGCGCCAGGGCAACGACATCGGATCCCAGTACCGCTCGGCGATCTACACCACGACGGACGAGCAGGCCCGGATCGCCGCCGAGACGGCGGCAGCCTACGACGCCGCCCTGCGCCAGCGGGACAAGGGCGCGGTGACGACCGAGATCGCCCCGGCTGGCCCGTTCTACTACGCCGAGGACTACCACCAGCAGTATCTGCACAAGGTCCCGAACGGGTATTGCGGCCTGAAGGGGACGGGCGTTTCGTGTCCAATCCCGGCTTCGGCTTCGGTGGCCAGGCACTGAGGCGGCGGACTGACCTGAGGTGATAGACGACGAGGGGCCGGAGCGGTTCACCTGTTCCGGTCCTCATGGCATCACCGGCCGGGACGGTTCGATTCCCGTCGGAACGGCGACGCTAACGGAATGGCCCGCCACGTTTCATCGAGTCGGTCGGGCGTGCCGATTGCCCTCGATCGAACTCGGACGGTGGGATCGGCACATCCCGATAAAGCCAGATGCGGATGCATCCGGCGTCGGTGGTTAACCAACACGGCGTCGACCCACAATTCCAGCTATCGGTCATCAAACGATCAGACGGACTTCCAATCGCCGTCACCGGTGCCGACGCGACAAAGGACTCTCTGATCCCCCGGGATCGACTTTTTCGACATGCGTCAATATGACCTGCCGGACTCGCTCGATATCTTCGAGCCAAGCCGAGATAGCGGCAGAGATGTCCTCCGTGACCGGCTGGTCGCACGTTGCCAGTAGCGTTGCAACGTGCGTTTCAAACTGTTGCTTGACCAGCAACTCAGTCTCGCCTAGCCACCGTACGAGGGCTTCGGCATCTTCTTCCCTCAATCGGACCGCCTCGCGGACTGCCTCGACCGGGCGATCCATGCCCATGCTCTGCCGTAATCGTTCGATATCGTCGACGCGGAAGCGCCGGTGCCCGCTCGGCAACCTCACGACAGAGACGAGACCTTTGTCGGCGTAACTTCTTAGGGTCGCATCCGACACTCCGAGTCGCGTCGCAGCCAGATGAATCGACAGAAGCTTTGGACTCTCCACGATCTACGAGTTACCTCACGTTCCCTCGCTGCATGGATCTCCGCGAGACCCCGGAACGGACCCTAGGTCGCTCGATCGCAGCATGCAGGATTCTTCGGTATTCGTCGAGGACAATGAGTGAGCGTCCGTCCAGTATTTCGGGCTCGGGGAACAATGCAGGTGCAAACGGGGTGGAGGCCCACCACGCAATCGGGACCTTTTCACGTACCCGAACGTCAGATCGATGCCGAGAAGCGGTCCGCTCTCGTGATGTAGTCAGACACTCCGGCCACCCTTGAGGCGGCCGACGGACCCCGTACACCGCGAGTGAGTGGCGCCACGCCCGATGCTGCACCACTCGCGCGGGTATCGAAAAAGGAGGACGCTTCAATCACTGGTCGGACGATCCCCAGTCAGGATTTCTGACACCGGGTGTCATGAGCTGCTCTGAAGTACGACATTGAAACGTTGATTGGGTCTTCTTATCGATGAGAAGGCCTTCCCCACCCAACGGGTCGGCAGCGTGGTTTCATCGGGGTTGAAATGGACACGGGGACCCATTCGACCTAAGATTATCGTCGAGTCTGGAGGTATCCTGCGTCCCGAATTGGGGCGACCAGTCGCCTACCGGCTGTCCCTAGCACGTCAATCGTCGGAGCATCGCGGTGAGCACTCCTGACGTACCGTCGATCGGTGAACTCCTGCGCGCCCACCGCGAGCACCGCGGTATGACCCAGGGGCAGCTCGCGGACGCGTCCGGCTTGGCCACCATCACCATCTCTACCATCGAGCGTGGTGCCACGGTGATGCCATATCCCAAGACCTTATTACGGCTCGCCAAAGCGCTCGATATTGACGTGACCGAGTTTTTCGACCCCACCAATTCGGGCACGACTCCGTCGCGGGCCACCACGCGAGCTGACCACGCCCCAGGGGCCCAGCCTGATCTAGACGCGTCCTCCGAGGATCCCCGTCGCCGGCTCTTGGCACGCTTCCAAACGCTTTCGCCCGATCAACAGGTCGAGGCGATCCAGCAAGTGACCAAGCTCGTCAGGCGGCCTCGTCGATCCGCGCCTCGTGGTCCAAGAACGCCTCTGTGAGGCGAACCACCATGGGCAGCTTGTAACTGGGAACGAGTGCGAGCAGTGCCGCGAAGACAGTCATTCGCTCGGCGGCGGTCATCTTCACGAGTAGCGTCATTCCTGTCTCCTGGGTCGGTGATGACCAACCTTGGGGTGTCCATCGCCTCACGGGGTGATCTACGTTTCGTTCGGCCGACTTCGCGTAGAGTCCTGCTGGGCTGGCCTCGATCAGCCCCTCAACGGCATGAATCGCTGTCATTCGGAACTCCGCTGTCGGCCCGGAGAGACCCGTGGCACCCCCAATTTCCTCGACGGTGAACTACCCGATCGATATTATAGATTCTATAGACTACAAGCGGTCCAGTCAAACTTCAGAATCGAGTCTATGACGTGGATTCCGAAATAGGACAGGGTTACGGGATATCCGTGGATCTAGCGTTGCGGTGGTTTTCTGCAGCAAACGCCGATGTTCCGAGTTCCCGCTCCACTCATCGACGGCTCAGGCGGATCACGGTGTCGTCGGTGGGTAGTCATGGCGGGGCGTTGAAAATTGCTGGGGTCAGGCCGTCGTTACCACCAAGTTGCCAGAAGTCTTTGGGTGGGGATCATGCCTATAATGGGGCACTATGTAGGCACCTCGACAGGGGGCGTTCGGGACGATCGGATCAGAGC
>JACCVE010000613.1 GCA_013698285.1 Chloroflexia bacterium
GGGTAGACCGATGGTCACCGGCGGGCAAGGACTATTGGCCATCGCCGGTTAAACGTTCGACTCTGCCCTGGTCCCTGGCTGGTCCGTGCCGCGGTCCTCCACCCCGCACCACTCCATCGTGACGGCGGCGAAGACCTTGACGGCGCGGAGCAGATCGGCGACCGGCAGGTGCTCGTCGGTGCCGTGGATGCCCCAGCTCGGGTCGCCGGGGCCGAAGACGATGCTCGGCTGACCCTCGGCGGACCAGTAGTTGGCGTCGCAGACGAAGGGCGCTACTCCCCTGGCCGGGTCGGCCTCGCCAAGGGAGACCATCGCGGTCGAGATCGCCTCGACCCCCGGGTGATCGAAGAGGAGGTTGACCGGCTCCTTGAGCGGGTGACCGAAGGGGATGTCGAGGGTCGGCGGGTGAGCCCGCAGCCAGGCGTCGCCGGCGGTGACGCGTTCGTAGGCGGCCCGGATCTCGGCGATGGCCTCGGTGGCCGGCACGTCCGGGTAGAACAGGGCCGAGCCGGTCGCCTCGCAGCGGTCGGGCACGGCGGTGTCCGGGATCGGGGCGGGGGGCGGCCCGGCGTGGATCGTGTTCAGGTTGACGAACATGCCGCCCGGCGGGACGTGGGGGTGCGAGCGCCAGAGCAGCCAGTCCCGCTCCAGGTCCAGGGTCGCCAGGTGGTACTTGAGCATATTGTCGACCGCGCTGACGCCGGGACGCTCGACGCCGTGGGGGAGGGCCTGGGCGACGAGGTGGCGGTTGGCGATGTGCGTCGATTTGCCTGGCACGACCAGGCGGAAGTAGACCTCGCCCTTGATCGCGGGGTAGACCGCGAAGTTCGTCGGCTCCGGGAAGATCGCCAGGTCGGCCCGGTAGCCGCGCCGCAGCACGGCATTGCAGCCCAGGTCGCGGCGGCCCGATTCCTCGCCGCAGGTCTGGACCAGGGTCAGGTCGCCCCGCAGGCGGACGCCCGCGTCGTCCAGGACCCGCGCCGCCATCACCTGGGCGGCGATGGCGCCCTTCATGTCGGAGGCGCCCCGACCCCAGAGCTTGCCGTCCAGGACCTCGCCACTGAAGGGACCGGCGCCCGACCAGGCGGCGGCCTGCTCGGCCGAGACGGGGACCACATCGGTGTGGGCGGCCCAGACCAGCGACCGGCCCCCGCCGGAGCCAGGCCGGGTGGCGACCACGTTCGGCCGCAGCCCCGCCCCGTCCTCGGTCCACGTGTCCACGCGGTCGAAAGTGCCCCATCCCGTCAGCTGATCCGCCAGCCACCGCTGGGCTGGCCCTTCCGCTCCCGGGCTCGGACCCAGGTCGGGGTTCACCGACGGCTGGCGGATCAATTCGGCGGCGAAGGCCACGATCTCCTCCCGCCGGGCGTCGATGGCCGCGTCGATCGTGTCGATCAGGGCAGGTGCGATGGTCACGGCGATGTCTCCTCCGGTGATGACCCGGACCGTCCCGTCCGTCGGGGCGCATGGTACGCGGCCACCGCGGCGATCGGACGGAGCACCGGGACGATCGCACATGTCACGGTTCACCGCGCTCGGATATCCTCGGCGGCCGGGCCATCCCCGATCCGCTCGACGATCGTGTTGATCGCCATGCCCGGCCGGTCCAGGACCACGAACGACGGGAGACCGAGGTGGGGCCAGAGCCCGGCGGCAGAGAGGCCGGTCTTGGCCGCCACGTAGAGGCTGATCACCGTGCCGTGGGCGACGACGATGAGGGTTCGTCCCAGATTCTCGGCTAGGAGTCCGTCCACCACCCGGGCGAAGCGGGTGGCGGCCTCGTTCGCCGTCTCCCGGCCGAACACCAGCCGGTCTGGTTCGGCGAAGAAGCGGTCGATCGCCGCCCGCCACGCGCCATCCCCGAGGAACGGGACACCCGAGCGGTCGTGCTCGTGGAGGCCGGGCCGGGTCTCGACCGGCAGGCCCAACGCTGTCCCGACCAGCAGTGCGGTCTCGTGGGCCTTGGGCTCCTCGCTCGAGACCAGGGCCGCCCCGGCCGCGAAGGGGGAGAGCGACCGGGCCAAGACCGGGCATTGCTCCCGGCCCTCCTCGGAGAGGGGCCAGCCGGCGGCGGGCACCTGCGCGTCGATGGCGGGGAGGGCGTGCTTGACCAGGATCAGGTGGCGGGGAGGGTCGGCGGGCTCGGTCACGGGTGCCGCCGGGCGAGGATTACCGCCGCGTCGTCGCTGAGCCGGTGTTCCCCGGCGGCGAAACCGGGGTGATGGGACCAGGCGTCGCGCAGCGGGTCGGGGCGACCGCGCCACTCGGGTGGCCAGCGATCGATCGGGGTCAGGTCGTCCAGGACCACCGTGCCGCCCGGCACGACGGCTGGGAGGAAGACATCCGGCGAGACCGCCTTGGCGGGTCTGGCGTCGATGAACAACAGGGCGAACGGGCCGTGGTCGAGGATCGCTGGCCAGTCGGCACAGAGCACCTCGACCGACGGACGGGCCGCGAACACGCCCAGGAGGGCGGTCGCCCGCGCCGCGTCCGATTCGATCGTGATCAGGCGGATGGCCGGTCGCATCCCCGAGGCGAGCCAGGCGGTACCGACGCCGAGGCCGCTCCCGATCTCCCCGATCGTGCCCGCTTCGACCTGACTCGCCAGTCGGTGCAGGAGGAGACCGACCACCGCGGAGCAGGAGTTCGGGAATCCGGTGTACCGAGCCTCCGCCATGGCCCGTGCCACGAGGACGGGAACGTTAGCGGGTGAGTCGTCCACGCCCGCCGGCGACGGGATGAGCAATGACGAGAGACCCGGCGGGGTTTCGGATGGCGATCCTCTGGTCATCGGCGATCCTCCCTGGTTCCGAGGGGGGCCGTGGCGAGAGCATCCCATGGCTTCCGATGAGGCGCAACGGGGGATGGCTCGCCGCGGATTGGCGGGGCGGCCGGGAGCGATTGCAGACCGTAGACTTCGAGGCACTTGATGGCCGGGTCATGGGACGGGGGGCAACGATGGGTAAGCGCGACGCGGGAGACGGTGAGTCGCATTCCGAGGTCGAGGTGACGGCGACGGACCCCAGGGAGTCCGTTGGCTCGGGCCTGACCCACTTCGACGCCCAGGGCCGGGCCCGGATGGTCGATGTGGGGGACAAGGCGGTGACACGGAGGGTCGGGCTGGCGTCGGGCCGGGTGCGGATGCGGCCGGAGACGCTGGCCACGATCCGCGAGGGGCGAGCGGCCAAGGGCGATGTCTTGGGCGTGGCCCGGGTAGCTGGGATCATGGCCGCGAAGCGAACGTCGGACCTGATCCCGATGTGCCACCCATTGATGCTGACCCGGGTCGAGGTCAGCTTCGAGACCGAGGTCGCGCCGGACCTGTTGGGCATCACCGCCCGGGTCGAGACGCACGGCCAGACCGGGGTCGAGATGGAGGCCCTGACCGCGGTCTCCGTCGCCGCCCTGACTATCTACGACATGGTCAAGGCGATCGACCGGGGCATGACCATCGAGGCGATCGGCCTCGATACCAAGTCCGGCGGCGCCTCCGGCGACTGGACGCGACCCGACGCGGGCTGACCCGACGCGGCGCTCGGGAGTTCGGGCTGTGGGGCCCACTCAACCTGGCGACCGGGGTCAGACCACCGGCTCTGCCGGCGGTAGGTGTCGAGTCCGCTAATGCCGATCCCCCGTCTGTCATCTTCAACGCTATCTGTCGTAGATCTTCAGAGCTTGGTGTCGTAGAAGAGTCCGGGCTAACGGCCCAATGACGAGGCTCTCGCGGGCGGTCTCGACGACCTCCGTGGTGATCGTCCGCAGCTGGTTGATCTCCAGCACCCGTTCGATCTGGGCGAACAGCCGCTGCACCATGCGGAAGATGCCGCCAGTGATCCGCGCGATCGTCGCCAGCGCCTCGGCGTCGGTCCAGTCGTCCG
>JACCVE010000040.1 GCA_013698285.1 Chloroflexia bacterium
GTGGGACGCATCGTTGGGGGCCGGGCGGCGGCGACCACCGCCGTGGATCCCTGGTCGTCGGCGGCGCGCGGGTAGACGGCTGTGGTGGCGGAGTTCCCCGCCGGCGCCTCGCCGGTCGCCACTGCCAAGGCGTCCGACATCTCGACCGCGGTGGCGTAGCGGTCGGCCGGATCCTTGGCCATCGCCCGCAAGACGATCGCCTCGATCGCCGCCGGGATGGCGGCATCCGGCGCCACCTCGCGGAGACTGGGGACTGGGCGCTGGATATGGGCCAGCATCACGGCCATCGGGTTGCTGGCCTCGAAGGGCAACCGGCCCGTCAGGCACTCGAAGAGCAGCACCCCCACGGCATACAGGTCGGTCGCCTCGCTCAGCGTCCCGCCCCGGGCTTGCTCCGGGGCCATGTAGGCGGCAGTGCCGACCGTGGTGCCGTGGCTGGTCAGACCCTCCTCGATCGAGGCGTGCGCCACGCCGAAGTCGGTCAGCCGGGCCTCGCCCTGTTTGCCGAGCAGGACGTTCTGCGGCTTGATGTCACGGTGGATGATGCCGACGCCATGGATCGCCGAGAGGCCCGCCAGGATCTGGTGACCGAGCATCGCGGCATGACCGGCGGGGATGCGGCGTTCGCGGTCCAACAACACCTTAAGATCGCCGCCGCCGACGTACTGCATGGCGATGAAGTACGTGTCGTCATGCGGCCCGTAGTCGTAGACATCCACGATGTTGGCGTTGGAGACGGAGGCCGCGAGGCGGGCCTCCCGCTCGAACCGGGTCACGAATTGGGGATCGGAGGCGAACTGCGGCCGAAGCAACTTGATCGCCACGATCCGGCCCAGCTTGATGTCGCGACCCTGGTAGGTGATCGAGAACGCGCCCTGGCCCAACCGCTCGCCGAGTTCGTAGCGGCCCCCGACCATGGGGGGCCGGGCGATGCCCTGGCCACCGTCAGCGGCATCACCTTGCTGGTGCTGATGTCGCGGAAATACCACGCTGGACTGGACTCCTACCCGAGACAGGACGGGGCGATCGGTTCAGAGATGGGCGGTCACGTGCTCGTCCTACTCTCTACAACGCACGACGGTGGCCCCGTGTGTCGCGGCCGTCCTCAGTCGCCGGGGGCCTCTGGCGGGATGCCAACGGGTGAGCCAAGCGGGGTTTCACCGGGTGTCCCGGCTGGTGTCCCCATGGGAGCGAGGGTTTTCAGTGCCTCGGTGATGCGCGCGACGTAGACCGGGCTGGCTCCCAACGCCCGTGCGGCCAGTGCCAGTCGCTCCCGCGCGGCGTTGCCCTCGCCGGTGTCGATCAGGGCTCGTCCTAACAGGAACAGCAGGACTGGGTCGTCCGGGTGCCGTCCCAGCGCCGTCGTCGCCAGGTCTCGTGCATCCTCGGCCCGACCGGCCGCCAGGGATGCCTCGACCCGCGACCGGCTGGCCCGCCACGACCAGGGGTCCGCCGCGAGCGCCTCCCTCGCCTGTGCCGTGAACCGGGCGGTATCGCCCGCCGCCTGGCCAATGTGGGCACTCGCGAGGGCGAGGCTCCCCCTCTCCTCGGGAGACGTGACGTCCGCTGCCGATGCCAGGAGCGCCTCGGCGCCCGGGAGATCCCCCGATCGGGCCAGGGCCTCCACCGCCACGACGATCTCGGCCGTCCCCGCCGGTGGCTCGGCGCGGAAACCCTGCACGACCGAGGCCAGGTCGGCAGGATCGCCCCGGAACGCGTGCCGGTCGAGGAGGATCCGGGCCCGGGCGGCGGGGATCGAGGTCGGTGGGTCCGCCGTGGCCTGGGCCAGAGTAAGGTCATCGAGAGCCGCTCGGTACGCCTGGGGTTCCCCATTCGCCATCGCCGAGCGAGCGAGTGCCCGGCCCACGTACGCGTCACCGAGACCGGGCTGGAGCCGGATCGCCGCGTCGAAGTCGGCTAGAGCCCGGTCCCACGCGCCACGCCTGAAGAGGACGACGCCTCGATCGAGCAGCACGCTGGCGATCGGTGTGCCGAGGGCCATCGCGGCGTCAAGGTCGGCGATGGCGCCGTCGAGGTCCAAGAGCGCCACCCGGATCGCGGCCCGCTGGCGCAACAATCCAGGATCGGCCGGGCCGGCCGCGATCGCGGTCGAGAGGATCGCCTCACCTGCCCGGTCGCGGGTCACGGCGAAGATCGTGACGCCACCAGGTGATGGCGAGGCGCCGGCGGCGACGGTCCGGATCGGGTAGGGTGTCTCCGTGCCGGCCCGGTCGTCGTTGACCGCCGCCGAACAGCCCGCCAGCCCGAGGATGATCGCCAGAGGCAAGGCGAGGTCAGCGAGCGTGCCCGGCCGGGGTCGCCGCCGCGACCCGCCCAGGTTCGCCCCCGCCCGACATGGCGCGCCGTAGCCCCGCAGCCGAGAGGAGATGAGGCGGATGACCCGGCGCGCGCCGCGAGGGCGGCCACTGATCCCCCTGCCGGTGGGCGGGGAGCGGCGCACGATCCTGATCTGGGTCTGTGTACTCATCGCGGTCAACCAGCTCGGCTTTGGCACGATCGTCCCCGTGGTCCCGCTCTACGCCGAGAGCTACGGGGTCAACAATACCGCGATCGGTCTGGCCATCGCGATCTACGGCCTGGCCCGCTTCCTGGTCAATGTCCCGGCCGGGCTCCTGGCCGACGGCCGGGGCAGGCGCTGGACCCTGACCCTTGGTGGGGTATTGACCGTCCTCGGCAATGCCGGCTGCGCCATCGCCTGGGATTACCCAGTGTTCCTGATCGCCCGGTTCGTCGCCGGGGCGGGGGCGGCGATGGTCCTCACCGGGGGGCAGATCGTCGTCGCCGACATCGCCTCGCCGCACAACCGGGGTCGCCTGATGTCGGTCTACCAGGGGGTGTTCCTGTTCGCGGTCGGCGCCGGGCCATTCCCGGGCGGGTTTCTCGCCGACCGGGTCGGACTGGCCGCCCCGTTCGTCGTCAACGCCGCCCTCGCCGCGGTCGTGGCGGCCCTGGCCTGGACCAAGATGCCGGAGACTCGCGACCTCGGCGGGCCTCGACCCGCCAGCGCCGGACCGTCGATCGGGGTCCGGGCTCGATTGGCCCTCCTGGCCGCGACGCCCGGCTTCCTGATGATCAGCGTCGTCAGCTTCGTCGCCTTCTTCGTCCGCACGGGGGGGTTGTTCAATGTCATCCCGATCGTTGGCGAGGACGAGATCGGGCTCGGGCCGGACCAGATCGGCCTCGGGCTGGGGATGATCAGCGTCGTCGGGCTGGTCTTGGCCTACCCGTCCGGCGCCCTGGTCGACCGCTTCGGCCGGAAGGCGGTGATCGTGCCCGCCGCGTTACTGACCTCGGGGGCGACGGTCTTCTTCGCGGTCGCCCCGACCTATTCCTGGTTCCTGGGCGCGTGCCTGCTCTGGAGCGTGGCCAGCGGGGTCGGTGGCGCCGCCCCCGCCGCCTACGCCGCCGACACCGCCCCGCCGGGGATGACCGCCGCCGCGCTCGGCACCTACCGCACCATCGCCGACTCGGGCTACGTGGTCGGGCCCCTCCTGCTGGGTCTGATCGCCGACGCCCTGTCCCCCGATGCGGCCCTGCTCACGTGCGCCGTGTTGCTGCTCGGGTCCGGCGTCGCGTTCGCCGTCTGGGCCCCCGAGACCCTCCCCCGGGAGGTCATCACGGCCCGCCCGGAGGCCCGATCCGGCCCGCCGGACCGGGGACCGTGACCTTCGGACCGGGGCGCGACGGGGCCGGTACGTCCCATGGCAGCGAGAAGGCGAAGGTCGAGCCGGTCCCCAACTCGCTCTCGGCCCAGATCGTGCCGCCGTGGGCGATCACGATGTGCTTTGCGATCGCCAGGCCGAGACCCGTCCCACCGGAGCGCCGGGCCCGGTCGGCCTTGTAGAACCGCTCGAAGAGCCGGGGGAGTTCGTCGGCCGGGATACCCGATCCCGTGTCCCGGACCTCGATCACCAGGCCGTCCGGCCGCTCCCGCGTGGCCAGGGTGATCGAACCGCCGGGGGGAGTGTATTTGACCGCGTTGTGGGCCAGGTTGAGCAACACCCGCTCGACCTGGCCAGCATCGACCGAAACCGGCCGTAGGCCCGGGGGGACATCCACCTGGACGGCGACCTGGGCCCGGTGCGCCAGGGCCATGATCCTCTCGGCGGCACCGCCGATCAGGGCGGCCGGCGAGACCAGGGAGCGCCTGAGGTCGGCCCGGCCCGATTCGATCCGGGCTAGGTCGAGAAGTTCGTCGACCAGGGCGGTCAGGCGTTCCACCTCACCTACGACCCGGCCCAAGAAGCGGGGCGCCGCCTCGGCATCGTCGATCGCGCCGCCCTCCAATGTCTCGACCAGGGCCCGGATCGTGGCCAGGGGGGTCCGCAGCTCGTGCGAGACGTTGGCGACGAACTCCCTCCTGATCACTTCGAGGCGCCGCAGGTCGGTGACGTCGCGGAGGATGATCAGGCCGAGCAGCTCGCCGGCGTCGGCGACCGGCATCACCGCCGTCTCGACCTGCCGACGGTTCAGGCCAAACTCGATGGTCGCGATCCGGCTCTCGCCGCCGTCGAGGGCGGTCCGCAGCAGGGACATCATCTCGTGGTCCCGGCTGATCACGGCGAACCGCTGACCGATCGACTCGGCCGGGTCGACCCCCATCAGGGCGGCCGCCGCCCGGTTGAGGAGCAGGACGTTCGACTCCGCATCCGTGATCACCACGCCGTCAGCCAGGGTCGTCAGGACCGCTTCGAGCCGCTTCCTGGCCCGCTCCCGCTCGGTGGTCTCTCGTCGCAGCGCGTCCGTCATGGCGTTGAACGAGTCACCGGCGGCCGCGATCTCGGGTGGTCCCGAGGGGGTGAGCCGGGCGTCGAGGCGACCGATCGCCACCGCGCGTGACTGTCGCCGCAGGTCCTCCAGCGGGGCGGCGATCCGGTTGGCCAGGCGAACGGCGATGATGATCGCCACCAGGCCCACGACGACGGTGACAGCCGTCAGGCCACGCTGGATATCGAGGATCGTCCCATCGGCCGTGTTCGCGTCGATCGCCAAGCGGACGGCCGCGATCGGGGGATCCCCGATCGGTGCGGCGGAAACGAGTTGCCGTTCTTCGTCACCTGCCACCGGCCGCTCGGCCGTCGACGCCGTGGCGAGCAGGGCCCGGCCGACCTCCGGCGATGGTTCGGGCAGCGAAGGGTCGTCATTCTCTGCCGAGTCGGCGATGGTGACACCGTCGGCCCGGACGATGGTGATCCGGACCCCGACGGCCGCCGCCAACCGTGCGACCTCGGCCTGGAGGAGGTCGGGGTCACCGGCGACGACATTCACCGGCAGGGTGGCCGCCACCAATCTGGTCAGTTCTTGGAGATGTCCCGCCCGTTGGTCGACCGTCAGGGCCCTGGTCGTCCGGGTCAGGATGAGGCCGAGGAAGACCATCGTGATCAGGAGGAGGGCCACGAAGGGGACGGCGATCCGCGCCCTGAGGGTGAGGTCGACGAGCGGTGGACGTGCCTCTCCGGCGATGTCGTCGCGGCGCCAGGCCGTCCCCGTCGCGTCACTAGGCGAGGGGGATGACAAGCCGGTACCCATACCCCCGGACCGTCTCGATCAGCCGGCTGACCCCGTCCACGCCGTCCAGTTTCTGCCGGAGACCGCTGATGTGGACATCGACGGTGCGGGTGTCGACTGGCACGTGATACCCCCAGACCTCACGCAACAACGCGTCCCGGGACAGGACCACCCCGGGATGGCGCATCAGGTACACGAGCAAGTCGAACTCACGCCCGGTGAGCGTGAGGGGCCGGCCAGCCAGGCGGGCTTCACGCCGGGCCACGTCCGCCGACAATGGCCCGGTCTCGAGTGGCGGTGCCAGTGATGTCGCGATGCCGGGAAGGGAGGCCGCCCGATCGGAGTTTGCCCCCGGTCGCGCGGCCAGACTAACCCGTCTCAAGTTTGCCCGGACGCGGGCGAGCAGCTCGCGCATCGCGAAGGGCTTCGTGAGGTAATCGTCGGCCCCGAGGTCTAGCCCACGGACGCGGTCCAGTTCTTCGGCCCTGGCGGAGAGCAACAGGATCGGGACATCGGACTCACCTCGCAGGATGCGGCAGATGTCGAACCCGTCGACGCCGGGGAGCATGATGTCGAGGACGATCAGGTCGGGCCGTCCGGTGCGTGCGCTCGCCAGCGCGGCGGTGCCGTCGGCCGCTTCAGTCACCTGGTATCCCTCCCGGCGGAGGCGATAGGCGATCGATTCCCGCAATACCGGCTCATCATCGACGACCAGGACGCTCACGCCAGCGGCCCGCGAGGCGAAACGGTGATCGATGAGCAGATCGGTCATGAGGGGCCTTGACGTGTCGTGATAGGTCGTTCAACACGTAAGGATGCGTGTGACGACCGAGCCCAGGATGGTCTGTCGACAGTATAGCGACCGGGAGACTGGTTGGGGTGAGTCGCCGGGGCCCGGCGATCCTCGCGGTGAACCACATCTGGAAAGACGACTGGAAAGACGACGGCCGGGGCGAATCGATTAGCCCCGGCCGTCCGTCGCTGTCCGCGATGTCGTCACGCCGATCGCATGGCGATCAGCGCTTGTTGAACATCTTCTGCATCGCGATCGCGGCCACGCCGCCGAGCGCGGCCCGGGCGATCGGGTTCTGGAGCATGTCGCCCAAGCCACCACCGTCATTGCCACCGCGTGCGTTTCCGCCACCGCCGCCGCCGAACAGGGAGGCCAGGCCGCCCGGCTGTTGCTGGCGGAATTGGCGGGTCAGGCCGGCCAATTCGCGCGGGTCTTCGACCGGGCCGCCCTGGCCCCCTCCGCCCATCTGCTGCTGGAGCATCTGGCCGAACTGCTGGCGCTGGTTGGAGGGCATTCGCCCGAACGCCTCGCGGGACGCGTCCTCGTACTCGTCCGGCGAGAGGCGGTCGGAGACCTGACGATAGTTCTGCATCGCCTCCATGCCGTCGATGCCGTCCTCCGGCGCACCGGTCTGGTACCGCTGGACGAACTCGTTCGCCCGGTTGCGGCGCGTGGGCTCGTCGTCGTCGTCATTGCCCCCGAAGAGGCCACCCAAGATCTGGTCCATCGCTGTACTCCTCCGTTTGGCCCTGTCCACCTCTTGGCCAGGGTGACTATCCGCTATGCAGGAGTGGTGCCAGCGGCGTGCGCGTGGACGAGGTCGACCAGGCGCCGGAGGATGTCCGGGTCGGTGGCGGGGATGATCCCGTGGCCCAGGTTGAAGACGTGCCCCGGCCGCCCGGCGGCCCGGCGCAGCACGTCCGTCGCCCCCGTCTCGACCGCGGCCCAGGGGGCGAGGACCAGGGTCGGGTCGAGGTTGCCCTGGATCACGCGGTCGTGGCCGATCCGCTCCCAGGCCACGTCGAGGGGCAGGCGCCAGTCGACGCTGACCGCGTCGCAGCCGGACGTGGCGATCTGGTCGAGCAGGGTCGCGGTGCCGGTGCTGAAGTGGATCGTCGGCACCGTGCCCCGGAGGGCCTCGAAGATTCGCCGGGTGTAGGGCAGTACCGAGGTGGCGTAGGTCTCCGGGCCGACCAGTCCCAGCCACGAGTCGAACAGTTGCACGACGTCGGCGCCCGCGCCGGCCTGGCCGCGGAGATAGTCGATCGTGGTCTCGGTGATGACGTCCATCAGGGCATGCCAGGTGCCGGGGTCGCCATACATCATCGCCTTCGCCCGGGGGAACTCCCGCGACCCTCGTCCCTCGACCAGATAGCAGGCCAGGGTGAAGGGCGCCCCCGCGAAGCCGAGCAGGGCGGCGCGGTCCCCGAGGCGCTCGCGGAGGAGTCGGAGGGCGTCGAGGACGTAGGGCGTGGCTTCCTCCGCCCGGCCGACACGCAGGCGAGCGACATCGGCGGCGGTCCGGATCGGCCGCTCGATCACTGGGCCGATGCCCGGGTCGATCCGAAACGCGACGCCCATCCCGTCGAGCGGCAGCATGATGTCGGCGAAGAGGACCGCGCCATCGACACCGAGGCGGTCCACCGGCATCAAGGTCGCCTCCGCCGCCAGCTCCGGCGTCCTGGCCACCGTCAGGAAATCGTAGCGCTCCCGCAGGGCCCGGTATTCCGGCAAGCAGCGGCCGGCCTGGCGCATGAACCAGACGGGCGTCCGGTCCACGGGCCGACGATTGACTGCCGCCAGGAATCGCTCACGACTGGACATCTCCACCGGCGTCACCGCGGCCGTGCCGCCCGTCCGGTCCGGGGTCGCGCTCACCGCGTTCACGCCAGGACCGGGACGCGGGCGGGCTCGGCCGCGACGGCGTCGAGCATCCCCCGGGCGTCTGTCGTGGCGCAGGTGAAGATCGGCACGTCGGTCAGGGTGTATGCG
>JACCVE010000071.1 GCA_013698285.1 Chloroflexia bacterium
GTCGCCGACCCCGTCGGGGCCGCCTGCGTAGTCGCGACTCACGATGGTCCGGACCCAGTTGACTGTGTAGCCGACCGTCTCCGCCACGTCGGGACAGGTCCGGCCCCGGGCCACCAGCCACAGGACCTGCCAGTGGGTGCGGTCGCCCCCCTCCTTCGCCGCCCGGTAGCGGGTCGCCAGCTCGTCGGTGGACAGGTGTGGCGCGACGGTCGGGGAGCGGGGCATGCGGGTCCTCCTCCGTCCCGCTATTCCACGACGCTCTATCCGGAGTCGGTATCACTGGGGCAATCGCTCGCAAAGGCGTGCCGGCCCGATCTAGGTCGGACGACCGTGGGTGGTCGAGCGCACCCGGGCCCTGATGAACGGCATCGGCACGCTGCACCGAGGCACCGATACATGCGACGCGGTCGTGGAATTCTTCGTGTGTCTCGCCTCCACCTTCGTCGTCACCCGGTGCCCCATCCGGGAGGCCCGCACCCGCTACCGTCGCCCCGGCCGGCCGACTTCCTAGCGACTCAAGTGACGCCTATTTCCGGTCGCTCTCGGTCGCCTCCTCTCCACGGACGACCTCGTCGTCACCCTCGTCGTGCTGCGAGCCGAACTGGCTCGCGGTGGGTTCCGCTCAGCAGAACCATTGCTCGGTCAGGCGGGGGGACGGGCGGCGGTTCGCGTGGGCCCGCGGCATCTCCGGGACAGGGTCAGCGGCGACCTCATGGCTGGCGGCCCAGATGTCGGCGAAGGTCTCCCCGGCGGCCGTGCCGGCGGCGGCGTCCCGCTCGACGATGGCCGAGGCGCGCTTCCAGAGCAGGTCCATCCGGGGATCGGGGTGGTTCCAGCGGTGGGTGAAGGCGTCGGCGTCCAGGTCCCCGACCCACTCGGCGGCGCCGGGCTCCCCGAGCAGGGCGGAGCCGGGCGGGACCAGGAGGCGGATCGCCAGCATGATCGGGTCGACCTGGCTGACCAGGCCCTCCTCGACGATGAACCGCAGCAGGTCCCGGTAGCTGTCCAGCGTCTCCCAGGGGGTGAAGGGCAGCAGGGATGGGCGCATCGATAGGCCGGCACCGTCCAGGTTACGCAGGGCGAGGGCGACGTCGGCGCCTGTGTGGCCCTTGTCGAGACGGGTCAGGACGTCGTCGTTGATTGACTCCACGGCCGAGACGATGAAGGCGCATCCCAGGGCGGCCAGCTCCGGCAGGTAGCGGGCGTGCTGAATCAGGTGCTCGACCTTTATCGTGACGTCGAAGGTCAGCCACGGGAACTCGGCCCGCAGCTCGCGACAGATGCGGAGGCCGTGGCCGGGGGCGTTGAAGAAATCCGGGTCGCCGAAGGTCAGGTGGCGGACGCCTGCCGCGACCTGGGCCCGGGCGTCGGCCAGCACCACGTCGCTCGGCACCACGGTGATCTTGCCGCCGTAGATCGGCGTGATCGGGCAGTGGAGGCAGGTGTGGTGGCAGCCTCGCGTCGCCTCGACCGATCCGGCCGGGACGATGGTGCCCCGCTCGGCCAACTCGAGTCCAGCGTAGGCGCGGACCGGGGGAAGGCCCCGCCGGTCTGGCAGCCCGGGCGAGACCCGCTCGATCACCGGCAGCGCGGGGCGCGCCGCGGTGCCGACCCCGGGCACCGAGGCGGACGCGTGGCCAGCCTCCAACGCCTCGACCAGGGCCACGACCGGCGCCTCGACCTCGCCGCTGATGACCGTGTCCCCGGCCCCGGCCAGGAGGTGATCGGCATTCAGGGTGGCGTAGAGGCCGTAGAAGCAGACATGGGCGTCCGGGTTCAGGCGGCGCACCCGCCGGGCGACCCGGATGCCGAGTCGCAGCGCGGTGTGCATCGGCACCGCGATGCCGACGAACCGGGCCGCCAGGATGGTCTCGTCTCCCAGGTCATCGACGGCAGTATCGACCGCGACAGGGTCGAAGCCCGCCCACCGCAGGGCGGCCAGCGGCCAGGCCAAGCTCAGCGGCTGGTGCCCCAACTCGTAGCAGGCGACCAGCGCCACCGCTCCGGTGGCCCTCCACGGGCCGGGAGTCCCCATCCTGTCCAGCCCATGGGAAGGGACAGCGGTGACGGTCGCCGGGCCGCTCACCACCTCCGCTCCCCGCCCCTGCTACCCGCCACGTTGATCCGTCCTCTCTCAACCCGTCGTGTGGTCATCTCCTGACCGAAAGTGTACGCTGCCGCGCGATCGCCGGGTGATCGTTCGTCTCGCCTCGCCGCCAGGTGACGGGATGACGGTCGCCGAACCCGAAACGCGGGCGGGGCACGGCGAATCCGGGGCGATGACCGTCTGGCCCACGCACCGATCGCCGCGCCAGGTGCTGGCCATGGTGTCTCGCGAACGGTCGTCCGCAGGGGGCGAACCATCGCGGGAACCGAGCGGGAGCCGCGGCCGATCGCGGTCGCCCAAGCGGGGAGAAGGCGCGTGGAAGCACCGTATCTCTCGACGCCGCGCTTCGTCGTCCGGCCATCCGGGACCGACGACGCGGGGGCGGCCGCGGCCTGGCTCCCCCTCCCCTTCCCGATCGGCCGGGAGCGAGGCGAGGCGACGCTACGGGAGGCCAATGCCGCCCCGTGGGGCCACCAGGACCCGCTCGACCTGCTCGTCTGCCGCCGTAGGGACGGCGTGGTCCTGGGCGCCTTCCGCCTCACCGGGGTAGCCGGCAGGACCGGCACCTGCCGCCTGACGGTCGGCCCGGCGGTCGCGCCGGACGAGGGCGACGCCATCCGCGGCGACCTGATCCCCGTCATCATCGGCTGGATGCGGGACGAACTGGACCTGATGACGGTCGGGTTGTGGCTGCCATCCGACGACGACCGGAGCATCGCGGCGGCCGAATCGGCCGGGATGACCTCGGCCGTCCGGCTGCGGGAGCACGTCGCCCGGCCGGGTGGCCGCGTCGACCTGCTCCGCTACGAGATCCTGGGCCGGCCGTGGACGGTCCCCGCGGCCGACGACCGGCCCACCGGCGAGTCGCGAGGCGAGGTGCGAGGCGATGGGTAACGTGATCGTCAGCGGCGACCGCCTCTGCCTGCGACCGCTGGACCGCGAGGACGCGACCGCGCTGGCGACCCACGTGACCACCGAGACTGATACCGTCATGGTCCGGGGACGGGTGCCGGTCAGCCCGCTCGCCTTCGAACGATGGATCGTCAGCCTCGACGCCACGTCCCCACCGCCGGGCATCAGTGTGGCGGTCTGCCTCCTCGACGAGGCCGAGCCAGGTCGTCTCATCGGTGTCGCCACGCTGCGGAATATCGACTGGGTCAACCGCACGGCCGAGACCGGGATCGGGATCTATCCGGCCACTAGGCGCGGGCAGGGCTACGGTGCGGAGGCCAAGCACCTGTTGCTCTCCTACGCCTTCGACCGGCTCCACCTGCACGCGATCCACGCCACTGTCTGGGAACCGAACACGCGATCGGCCCGGGCCATCCTCCGGCAGGGCTATCGCCCGGCCGGCCGGACTCGCTGGACCGACCCCAGGGATGGCACCTACCGGGACACCCTCTTCTTCGACCTGCTCCGGCCGGAGTGGGAGGCGGCCCACCGGGAGTGGCGGGCTCGACGGTCTGCCGCACCGACCGTCACCGACGCCGGGATGACCGCCCCGGCGTCCGGCCCGAGCCGCACCGGCGAGCCGGCATAGGGTCGCGTTCACCGGGCGCCCTTCACGCCCGGGTACGGACCGGGGGGTAGCCCAACGGGACGGGTCGCGCGCTCGCTCGAGACGCGAAGGCATCGCCCCAGCGGCTGCCTCGGCGCGGTACGGTGCCGGGCCGCCGCTCAGGTTATCGTCCAATCTGGTAGGGCCCGTTCGAGCAGGGCCAGGGTCGTGTCGATCGATCGCTTGCCGCGCTCGCCGCCGCCCGGGTTCAACCCCGCCACCGAGACGACGGCGACCCGGCCCGTGGTCAGGACCACCCTCAGCCCCCGCACCAGTTCGTCGATCTCCAGGCCTCGCGGAGAGGGGGTCGATGCGCTCGGCACGTGGCGCGGGTCGAGGACGTCGAGGTCGATGTGGATCCAGAGCCATTCCACGGAGGCCGCGAGGCGTCCGACGACTCGCCGCAACGGTTCCTCCGCGCAGACCTCCTGGGTCGTCAGGATCGTGGCGTCGGTCGAACGCAGGAGGGTCTCTTCTTTGTGGTCCAACTCGCGGACCCCGCCGAGGACGATCCGGTCCGTCGGCATCGGGGGGGCCAGCCCGGCGGCGGCCCGCCAGAGGGGCCCGGCCAACCCGGCCAGGATCGCCACCGGCATCCCGGCCAAGATGCCGCTGTAGGAGGTCTCCGGGGTGTTGAAATCGCCGTGGGCGTCGAACCAGACCACCCCAATCGCCGCCCCGGCGCCGTGGGCCCGTTGCAGCCCGGCCAGGACCCCGATCGTCGCCGTGTCGTCCCCGGCCAGGACCAGGACCGTCTCGCCGGCGTCCAACGCGTCACCGGTTGCCCGGGCGGTGTGGGCGCCGAGGAGGCCGATGTTGACGGCCGTCCGGCCCGCCTCCCGCTCCTCGTCCGGCAAGGTCACCTCGACCGCTCCCGCGACCTCAACACCCGCCGACTTCAGCCTGTCCACCAGCCCGGCCCCCAGCAACGCCGACGGCCCGGCGCCGAGGCCCTCTTCCCGCTCGTCGTATCGGTAGGGAACCCTGATCACCCGCGTCGGCATAGTTCCGTCCCGTCTTGCCTGGCGCTGTCCCGGCGTGTCGCGGGCCACGCTCGAATCCCGGAACACCCCGGAGCAACGATTCTAGCCGAGAATGACCACGACGCCAGGGCCCGCGGGCACCCGGGACCATACCGGGATGGCGACGACATCACCAATCCCAGTTCGGGGGGCTACCTCTAGCGCGACACGGTGGCGAACGGTGGTCCACGATGGCGGAGACGGGTTGGTGTCGGGTCGTGCCGGCATCCACGCTTTGCCGACGACCGTTCCACGGATGGAGCGTCCCGATCGGTCCATTGACGCGCGGTGGCCCGCACCCGTCGCCCGACACACCTTTCCGCCGCGCGACGCGCCCGTGATCTGGAGGACGTGGCACTCACCCCGGCATCGACATGGTATTCGGATGCTGACGGCCTGGTCGAGGTGGCGCCGATCGGGGTCTCCCGATCCGGGGATGGGTGGGCACGGCCTTCCAGATCGGTCAGCCGCGCCGCCGGACTCCCGAGCGCGTCCCGATCATGGCGCCGCCACCGGTAACGCGAGGGGCAAGACCGCGATCTCGAAATAGGCCCGGTACTCCCGTTCGGCCAAGGTCTTCAGAGATTGGCTATCCAGCCTCCAGAGGTGCTCGATCCCAGAAAACCGACCACCACGTGGAGTGCTCATGCCACGCAGATAGACGGTGTCGTCGTCAGGTGCCGGGACGACGGCCTGGACCATCATCCCACCCAGCGCCTCAACGAGGATCTCGCCGCTCTCGACGTGGACGAGCATCACGCCGAGGCCGTTCATCTCGATGTCCTCGACGGAGTCGCCGAGCTCGCTCTCGGTGCCCCACAGGTAGAGGTGCTCGCCGTCGGCAGCGAAGGTCGCATCCAGCCACCGGCCAGCCGTGACCTTGGCCTCGGCCGTTTGCGGCATGATCCCGAGCCAGCCAAGGACACGATGCCCCAGGCTCTCGGCCCGCGCCAACTGTTGCGTCCCCTCGACCGTCATCGTCGCGGCGGCGATCATGGTCAACTGGTCGGTCTCCGCATCGACGACGGCGAGGTGAGCACCGTCAGGGGAAAGCGCGACCGCCGGGGTGATCTGGTCACCGACGAGGACATCGTCAACCGACCGTGTCCACCAATTGCCACCGCGAACGCCGGGCACGGCCAGCCGCTGGATCTCCT
>JACCVE010000093.1 GCA_013698285.1 Chloroflexia bacterium
GACATCGGGTCGCCCCTGCGCCAGGATGAGCGCGCGGACTTCGATGCGGTCGCCGCACGAGTTCGGGCCGCCATCGGGGACGATGCCTTCGACGCCGAATCTCGCCTCGGACGGGAACTCCCGCTGACCAATGTCGTGGCCAGCCAAACCGACGCCGTGGGCAGGGGCGAGGTGACCCGGCCCACGAGCCCGAGCGCCCCGGCCAGGACCGTGGCGCATGGGTTTGGGATGACCGGGGCCGGGATGCCCAGCCAGCTCCCGGGCGATGACCGGCTCACGGCCCGGGAACAGGAGGTGTTGCGCCTGGTCGTAGCTGGCCGCACCGATCACCAGATCGCGGACGACCTGTTCATTAGCCCGCGCACCGTGCAGTCCCACCTGGTCCGCGTGTTCCGCAAACTCAACGTCCGGACTCGGGCAGGAGCCGCCGGGCGCGCCGTGCGAGACGGTCTGGTGTGACCCGCCGGAGGTGGGCGGTCGGCGGAGAAACGCCGCGGCCCCGTGACACCAGCGTTGATCCCCTCGACGGAGTGTCTCTTGACCGGAGAAGAATCGATTTGCGGCACGGTGGCCATCTCCCGGAGCGGCAAACGGGCTCCGCCTGTCGTCTTACGCTCAGGATGGCCAATGGCCGACCGCACGTCGTCGTGACCGGAATCCTTGACCTCGTTTGTTAGGCGCTCCGACCCCCCGCATGCCGGCTCAGCCGGACGAGGGGACCGCGCACCGCCGCAATGACCTCATCCTAGCCGGCGTTGCGGCTGGCGGCGGATCTGCGCTGGGCCAGATCATCCCGAAAGTCTCGTTCGGTCCATCGTGCGTCGGCGAACTCGAGCGGCGTCCGAACGCATCCACGCGATCGGCGGTGTTGCGGGGCATCCCTACGTATACGCAATTGTGTCGAGCCCGAATCATCTGCGTACATTAACGGATATGCCTCCCACCGCTGTGTCCCTAGAGTGACATCAGGTGACCGGCGGATCAGCGAGCCATCCCGATGGCGACCGACCCCCCTGCCGTGGCGCACCGGTGAGAGGAACGAAGCCGAGGAGCGCGACGATGGTAACTAGGGTAGCGGCCACGCTGGGGTTGGTGATCATGCTGCTGATGGGGGCGATCGGTGCCCCGTCACCGGCGTCGGCTGCCGGAAGCGATCTGGTGGCGAACGGTGGGTTTGAGGACCCTGTTGTAAATACTGGATCGTTTGCCGTGCTGAACGCCATCCTCGGGTGGACACTCGCGTATGGCCCAGGGATCGAAGTTCAGAACCGGGTCGCCGGGACGCCCAATGGGGGGAACCAACATGTTGAGTTGGATTCTCGTGGCTCCAGCGCGATGTATCAGGACATCGCCACCGTCCCCGGCGTGTCCTACACGGTGAGCTTCTGGGTGTCGCCCCGGCCGAACGTGAGCGCCGCCGACAATGTCCTGTCGGCGTCCTGGGACGGCGGGGTCCTGGAGACCATCTCCTCCGGTTTGGGTGGTTCAGAGACGGTGTGGGTCCAGTACGCGTACTCGGTGACCGCGACCTCCAGCCTGACCCGGCTGCAGTTTGCCGATGTCGGGGTCTCGAACTCCCTGGGTAGCTACCTCGATGACGTCAGCGTAGTCGAGGTCCAGTACGGGATCTGCACGCTCTACGACGCGAGCAAGCCGGTCAAGTCGGGCGCCACCAAGCCGATCAAGCTGCAGCTCTGCGACTCAGCCGGGAACAATCTCTCGTCGCCGTCGCTGGTGTTGCACGCGGTCAACCTGATCAAGGTGGACGGTACGGTGACCTCCACGGCCGTCGAGGACGCCGGGCAGGCCAACCCGGACTGGGACTTCAGGTACGACGCGGACCTGGCGGGCTATATCTACAACCTGAGCACCGGCGGCCTGACCACCGGCACCTGGCAACTGCTGTTCACCGTGAACGGGGGCCAGACGGTGTACGGCGCCAACTTCGACGTGAAGTAGGCGTCCACCACGCCGGACACGAAAGACGGGAGGACCGGGCGGCCAATCGGCCGCCCGGTCCTCGTCGTCCCGGTGAATGATGAGATGGGAATCGCTGACGTGGGAGGCCGTTATCCGGTGAGCACCGCGATTTGACCGGGAGTGGCTGTCAGGACGACGACCCACCGGCGGCGACCTGGCACGCCGGGCAGCGACCGGTGAACGTGGTCTGGTGGGAGAGGATGGCGAAGCCGGTCTGCTCGGCGGCGACGTGGTGGGCCATCAGGGCGACGGGGACATCGACATCGACGAGGGCGCCGCAGCCCAGGCAGTGGACGTGGTCGTGGCGGTCAACCCGCTTGTCGAAGCGACTGGCCTGGTCGGCGAAGGTCAGTTCCTGCACCAGGCCGTGCTCGGCCAGGACGTGCAGGGAGCGGTAGACGGTGCCGTAGGCGATCCGCGGGTCCTGACGGCGGACGCGCTCGAAGATCTCGCCGGCCGTGAGGTGGTGATCGGCCGCCCGGACGGCATCCAGGATCAATGTCCTCCGCGTCGTGGTCCGGTATCCGGTTTCCGCCATCGTGCCGCCACGCTCCCGTCGGGGTCGCCCGTTGCGAATGAGTCTCGTTCCTGATACCGAAAGTTTACCATCGCGCTCGGGATACCGGAAGGGAGCCGCGGCCGGACGGCCACGCGGGCATGCTCCTGACCGGTCACCAGGGGCTGACCGATAGCTCCGGCGACCCGTGGCTCGATTCACGCGGTATGATCGGGACCACGGATGGGCGCCGGGCTGGTCGGGATCTCTCCCGATGACATGCCCGGTGCCGCGACGCGCGTGACATGGGAAGGCGAGGGATAGGGCCACGATGGAATGGTTGACGAGTCCGGAGATCTGGATCGCGCTCTTCACGCTGACGGCGTTGGAGATCGTGCTCGGGATCGACAACATCATCTTCATCTCGATCCTGGCGGGCAAGCTGCCGGCGGAGCAGCAGCAACGGGCCCGGACGGTCGGCCTCGCCCTGGCGATGATCACCCGCATCTTGCTGTTACTGTCGTTGAGCTGGGTGATCGGATTGACGGCACCGTTGTTTGAGATCATCGACCAGGAAATCTCGGGCCGGGACATCATCCTGATCGTCGGGGGTCTTTTCTTGCTCGGGAAAGCCACCTTCGAGCTACACGAGAAGCTGGAGGGAACCGAGGCACATGGCAGCGCGGGCGCCGCGACCGCGAAGTTCGCCGGCACCATCGTCCAGATCCTGCTCCTCGACATCGTGTTCTCGCTTGACTCGGTCATTACCGCGGTCGGCGTCGCCGACGACATCGGGGTGATGATCGCGGCGGTGATGATCGCGGTCGGGGTGATGCTGGTCTCGGCGGGCGCGATCAGCGCCTTCGTCAACGAGCACCCGACGGTCAAGGTCCTGGCGCTCAGCTTCCTGCTCCTGATCGGCATGTCGCTCGTCGCCGAGGGCTGGGGCCAGCACATCTCGAAGGGCTACATCTACTTCGCGATGGGCTTCTCGGTGATGGTCGAGTTCTTCAACTTGCGGGTCCGGCAGAAGGGCGCCCACCCGGTCGAACTGCGCCCGACCTACGTCAAGGACGAGGCGGCGAAGGGGGCGGTGCCGTCCGCCCGCAAGGCCGAGCAGATGGGCGGCCCGGCCGTCTGACGGCCTGAGTCCGTGGCGAGGTTGACGACCGGGACGCCCGCCCGGTGCCACTCGTCAGTCGTTCGTGAGAC
>JACCVE010000163.1 GCA_013698285.1 Chloroflexia bacterium
GCGTCTTCTCCGCTTCCTCCCAGGAGACGGAGGATCTGGCCGAGACCGGGGACGACGAGGTCGAACCGGACCTGCTCGACTTCCAGACCGTTAACTACGACATCGGCGGCATCAGCCTCGATGACCCGGTCCGGATGTACCTGCGCGAGATCGGCCGGGTGCCGTTGCTCAATGGGCCGCGCGAAATCGAACTCGCCATGGCCATGGAGCGTGGCGAATATCTGGCCAAGCTCCGGTCCTCCCTGCGCGCCGGGGACGGGACCGCGGCCTCCACGGTCGATGTCGGCTGGATCATCTACCGCTCGTTCCGGGCGGGCTGGCCCCATGTCGTGGCGGTCTATCGGGCCGCCGAGCCTGAGGCCGACCTGCCCCCGAAGCATCTCTGCCTGAAGCGGGTCCTGCCGATCACACGATTGCCGGAGGGGACCCTGCTCGGCATCGCCCGAGGGATCGAGCGGAGCCCGGAAGAACTCGAAGAATCGCTGCGCCTGCGGACCGTGGAATGGGACCTGCTGCCCGCCCAGGTCCAGAACTTGATCCGATCGACCGAGGAATGGCCGGCGGACGACGAGATCCAGGCGATCTTCCAGCAGCATGAGGCGCGGTTGACCCGGCGGTGGGACGATGTGATCGCGTCGGGCGGCAAGGCCAAGGTCGCCCTGACCGAGGCGAACCTGCGCCTGGTCGTCTCCGTGGCGAAGAAGTACATCGGCCGCAACATGACGATGCTAGACCTGATCCAGGAGGGAAATCTCGGCCTGATCCGGGCGGTCGAGAAATTCCAGCATCACAAGGGATTCAAGTTCAGCACCTATGCGACCTGGTGGATTCGCCAGGCCATCACCCGGGCCATCGCCGACCAGGCCCGCACGATCCGCATCCCGGTCCACATGGTCGAGACCATCAACCGGCTGATCCGGACCACCCGCCGCCTGCACCAGGAGCTGGGCCGCGAACCGTCCACCGACGAGATCGCGCGGGATATGGAGATCGCGCCCGAGCGAGTGCGGGAGATCCTGAAGATCGCCCAGGAACCCGTGTCGCTGGAGATGCCGATCGGCGAGGAGGAAGACAGCAACCTCGGCGACTTCATCGAGGACCATAAGGTGCTGGCCCCGGTCGATGCCGCGTCGCGCCAGATGCTCAAGGAGCAGATGAACGATGTCCTCGACACGCTGACGGAGCGGGAGCGGCAGGTCTTGGAGCTGCGCTTCGGCCTCGAAGATGGACGGAGCAGGACGCTGGAGGAAGTCGGCAAGGCCTTCGGGGTGACCCGGGAACGCATCCGACAGATCGAGGCCAAGGCCCTCCGCAAACTGCGTCACCCGACCCGGGCCCGGAAGCTGCGGGACTACCTCGACGATTAGCGCCCGGCACGTTGTGGGGTCGCTGATCCGACGGTCGGCCATGCCGGCGCGATCGCCAGGGTAGCCCGTCCTCCGCCGTTCTGCTCACGCGGTGGGACGGTCGACCGTGCCGGCACGCGCCCGGGTGGGTTCGGAACGGGTATGCTTAGTGTTCGTGGCGGCCTCCCGGGAGCGCTGCCCGACCTTCACATCCCCCGAGCGTGAGACGGATCACATTCCCCATGGCCCTGGTCGATCGCGCCAAGATCTTCATCAAAGCCGGTGACGGTGGGCGCGGCTCCGCCTCGTTCCGGCGCGAGAAGTATGTCCCCAAGGGTGGCCCGGACGGCGGCGACGGTGGCCGCGGCGGCGACATCGTGCTCCGCGTCAAGGACAACCTGAACAACCTGCTGCCGTTCCGCTACGAGGTCCACTTCAAGGCCGAGAGCGGACAGTCCGGCGGTGGCCGCCGCCGCCACGGGAAAGCCGGTTCCTCCCGGATCATCGACGTGCCGCCCGGCACCGTGGTCTGGGACGAGCGGGACGAGGAGATCTTGGCCGACCTAGTCGAGCCGGGCGAGGAAGTCGTCGTCGCCCGGGGCGGCCGGGGCGGCCTCGGCAACACCCACTTCAAGTCCTCGACTCACCAGGCGCCCCGGGTCGCCGAACTCGGTGAGCCCGGCGAAGAGTCGTGGATCTGGCTCGAACTGCGCATGATCGCCGACGTCGGGCTGGTCGGCCTGCCGAACGCGGGGAAATCGACACTGCTCGCGGCATCGTCCGCCGCCCGGCCGAAGATCGCCGATTACCCCTTCACCACCTTAGAACCCAACCTCGGCGTCGCCACGGTCGGCGGCCGGGACGGCCAGTCGTTCGTCATGGCGGACATCCCCGGCCTGATCGAGGGTGCCGCCGCGGGGTCCGGCCTCGGCCACGATTTCCTCCGCCACGTTCACCGGACCAAGGTCCTCATCCATGTCCTCGACGCCGCCGGCGGTCTCGAAGGCCGCGACCCGCTCGACGACTTCGCCAGCATCAACGCCGAACTGGAACTCTTCGACCCGGCCTTCCTGGAGCGGCCGATGCTGGTCGCGCTCAACAAGGTCGACCTGGTCGAGGCGCGGGACAACCTTCCCGCCCTGCGGGAGGGGCTGCGCCCGATGGGCTTCCCGGTCTTCGAGATCTCGGCGGCCACCGGCGAGAGCGTCCCCGACGTGTTGCTGGCCGCCGCGGCCGCGTTGCGGGAAGCCGCCCTGGAGCAGACCAAGGCACCCGCGGCGACACCGCGGGAGCGACGTCGCTACACCATCGGGAATGTCGATGAGCGGGCGTGGGACGTGACGCGCGGTTCCGATGGGACCTTCGTCGTCACCGGGGTCGGGATCGAGCGGTTCACCCGGATGACCGACTTCGCCAACGACGAGTCCGTGGCCCGCTTCAACCACGTCCTGGAGACCAGCGGCATCAGCGCCGAACTCGAGCGGCAAGGCGTCGGCGACGAGGACGTCGTCACGGTCGCCGAGCACGAGATGGTCTGGGGCGAGCAGGACGAACCGATCGCCTACTCGGTCCGTAAGACCCGTCGCCAGCGGATGCAGGACCGCGAGGTCCCGGCCGACCTGGACGAGGAGGCGGACCGCGTCATCGTCGCCGTGGACGATGCCTGGATCGAGGACGAGGCCTGATCGGGCGTCCCGTCGCCCGGCTGCCTTCGCAGTGTGAGGCCGTCCGGTCAAGAGCCTCGAGATCAGGCCGGGGGTTCTTGGATGTTCGACCCACGGGCCGTCCCAGCCGTGTCCGGGTCCTGCCTGGGGGTGGCATAGACTCCCCGGTACCGCTCGGGCAACAGGTCCGCGACCTTGCGCATCATCTGTTCGCTGGCCTCGGCCGCGCCGAGGCGGGAGCCATCGACGGGCGACTCGAGGTGGAACGGGTCGCCGATCTGGACCCGGACGCACCGGTGGTACCGGCCCCGGCCGCGCCCGTTGAGGGGCAACGTGTCCGACTCGGTGACCGCCACGGGCACGATCGGCACGCCGGACCGGATCGCCAGCATCCCCGCCCCCGGCATCGCCACCGACAGGGCACCGGTCCGGCTCCTGCTTCCCTCGGGGAACATGCCGAGGCCGACGCCTTGGGCGAGAGTCGCCTCCGCCCGCCGCAGCGCGGAGCGGTCCATCCGGCCCCGGTCCACGGGGAAGGCACCGACCCTCCGGATCACCCGGCCGACGACCGGCACGCCGAACAGCTCTCGCTTGGCCATGAAGTGGACCGACCGGGGGCAGGACGCCGCCACGACGATCGGGTCCAGATTGTGGAGGTGATTGGCGACCAGGATGAATGCTCCCTGGACGGGCACCCGCTCCGCCCCCCGCACCCGCAGCCCGAGGAGCACCCACAGGAGTGCGTAGCACGCCCGGCGGACGACGAGGAAGCCGACCCGCCCGAGTGTGCCGCGCCGGACGTCATCGCCGGGGACGGGCGGTGAAACGGCCGGTCTTGGTCCCGTCATGCCGCATCACCCGCGGCAGCCGACCGCTCCCAACGATCAAGGGCCAGCGCGGCGATCTCGGCCACCAGCGCGGCCACCGTCTTCCCATCGGACCGGATCACCACGGCACCGTCCGCCACGGTCAGGGGTGACGCTTCCCTCGTCGCGTCGAAGGCGTCGCGGCGCCGCAGATCCGCCAGGACCTCGTCGTAGGTCAATTCGCCGCCGCGAGCCACGATCTCGGCGTGGCGGCGTCGCGCCCGCTCGTCCGGGCTGGCGTCTAAATAGACCTTCAGGCCCGCGTTCGGCACGACCACGGAACCGGTGTCTCGCCCGACCATGACGACGGTCCCCCGACTGGCGATGTCCCGCTGCACCGGCAACAGGGCGGCTCGCACCGCGGGATGGGCGGACACCGCCGAAACGTGCCGGTCCACCGCCGGATCACGGATCAGCTCGGTGACGTCCTCACCGTCGAGCGACACGTCGTACAGCCGACCGGTCCCGGGCGTCGGCCTGGCGATGTCGATCCGTCGCGTCATCGCCAGCTCGGCCAGCTCGTCACTCGCCCCCGGGTCGATCTCTCGCCGCAGGGCCGCCAGGGTGACCGCCCGGTAGAGCGTGCCGGTATCGAACAGCGTCGCACCGACCCGATCAGCCAGTTCCCGTGCGACGGTGCTCTTTCCGGCCGCGACGGGGCCGTCGATCGTGATCACCCGCCGGTGATCGTGCGTCGTGCCGGTCATGCTCGCGCTGCTCCTGCCGCTCCTCGTCTCGTGGCCTCGACCGGTCGTCGGCATCCGGCCCGGGCACGAACCGGTCGTGGCGGATGATCACCGGCCCACGCCCGCCTCCGCCCCGTCCGGGCGCTGCCCCTCGCCGGTCGCCGCGCTCCCCGCGGTCAGGGCGGTCGCCCCCGGTTCGCCCGGCGCCGGGT
>JACCVE010000179.1 GCA_013698285.1 Chloroflexia bacterium
ACGTACTCCGAGAGCGCGACGTGAACGGCCTCACGTTTGGTCCGAGCGCCGCTCAATTGGATGGCTTCCGCCAAGAGCGCGTCATCGAGCTCGATGTTCGTCCGGGCCATGGTGTCCTCTCCCCATCTAAAGCGTTGTCGGCCCTCGTTAACCTCGGCCCTCCCGGAGACGTTTGTAGTCGTGTTCCTCCCGGATCTCGACCGTGCCGGGCAGTTCCCGCGGATCGGGCCTTGATCGATTCGCGACGAACTCCTCCAACGTCTTGTGGACGGCGTCCCGCTTAGCACGGGCCTCGCTCAGCCAGATCGTCTCCGCCAACAGTCTGTCGTCCAGTTCGATGTTCGTCCTCGCCATGGTGTACCTCCTGGTGTACGCGTCTACGCCAACCGGGCCGTGGACTCCCCCCGTCCCGCCGCAGACAGCCGGTGGGTCGGTGTGCCCGGGGCGACACGCTATGCCGGGCGCACCGACGTCGTTCCGAAAGGGGCCGTTGACGGCGACTTGGCAGCGGGCTATCGTGCCCGATGCATCACGGCATGCTGTCGTCTCGGCCAACGGGTCGGGGCGCTGGACTGGTCTACAGAGAGGTAGCGCTATGCCCCGGTTCGTCGCGTCCCGACGTTCGTCGCGTGATACGCGTGGGTCCCGCGTCCTGGTCACGGCAGTGCTCGCCGTTGCCCTGGTCATGCCGTGGATGTCCGGGTCGATCCGGCCCGTCGCCGCGCAAGACGAGGTCATCGTCGGCCTGATCACCAAGACCGAGACCAACCCGTTCTTCGTCAAGATGCGCGAGGGCGCCCAGGCCGCCGCCGACGAGGCGGGCGTCACCCTGATGACGGCCTCGGGCCAGTTCGACACCGACAATGCCAGCCAGGTCACCGCGATCGAGAACATGGTCACGGCGGGCGCGACGGGAATCCTGATCGTCCCGGCCGACAGTGCCGCGATCGTGCCCTCGATCGAGCGGGCCCGCGAGGCCGGCGTACTGGTCATCGCGCTCGACACCCCGACCCAGCCGGAGGACGCCACCGACGCCCTCTTCGCGACCGACAACTTCAAGGCCGGCTTCCTGATCGGCCAGTACGCCCAACTGGTCCTCGGCGACGCGGTCGGCGAGGCGGTCATCGCCACCCTCGACACCGGGCCGGGCGTCTCGGTCAGCGTGCTGCGCCACAACGGCTTCCTGACCGGCCTGTCGGCCGAGGTCGTCGCCACCCCGGAGGCGGGCGGCGCCACCCCGACCCCGCAGGAGAACACCACCGAGTTCATCGAGGACGACCGCGTCGTCTGCAGCCAGGACTCCCAGGGCGACCAGGCCCGCGGCCAGACCGCGATGGAGAACTGCCTCCAGGGGAACCCCGAGATCAACCTGGTCTACGCCATCAATGAGCCGGCCGCCCGCGGCGCCTACACCGCCCTGGTGGCGGCGGGCCGCGAGAACGACGTCCTCGTGGTCGCGGTCGATGGCGGCTGCACCGGCGTCCAGGCCGTCGTGGACGGCGAGATCGGCGCCACCTCGCAGCAGTACCCGCTGCTGATGGCCCAACTCGGCGTCGAGGCCGTGGTCACCTTCGCCGAGACGGGAGAGGCCCCGTCGGGCTACACCGACACCGGCGTCACCCTGATCACCGACGAGCCGCAGGAGGGCCTCGCCTCCGAGGACACCGCCTTCGGCCTCGAGAACTGCTGGGGCTAACCGTCCAGAACCGACGATGACGCATCCGGGCTCGCCGATCGCGGCGGGCCCGGGTCCGTCCCCGCCCGCGAGGACCTGCCATGGGTACCACCACCGCCCTCGATCAGCCCGGACCCCAGCGAGGGGGGGGAGTGCGGTCGCTCCTCGCGAACCCGGCCTCCCTCTCGGACTTCGGGCCCCTCCTGGCCCTGATCCTCGCCGGCGTCTACTTCACGACCCAGTCCGACCGCTTCCTCAGCGGCGCCAACCTGTCGCTGGTCGTCCAGCAATCGATGGTCGTCGGCGTCCTGGCGATCGGCCAGACCCTGATCATCCTCACCGCCGGGATCGACCTCTCCTGCGGCGCGGTGATGGCCCTCGGCAACATCGTGATGACCCGCGAGGCGGCCGAGGCGGGCCTCAACCCCTACCTCGCCATCGTGCTTGGCCTCGGAGCCTGCACCGTCTTCGGCCTGCTCAATGGCCTGCTCATTACCCGGATCAACCTGCCTCCCTTCATCGTCACCCTCGGCACGCTCAATATCGCCTTTGCCCTGACCCACATCTATTCGCGCGAGCGCACCGTTACCAACGTCCCCGACGAACATCTCTATTTCGGCAACGTGTTCCGGATCGGGGACACCCGGATCACCTACGGCATGGTCGTGATGTTCGCCCTCTTCCTGCTGTTCTGGTTCATCCTCAGCCAGACTACCCTCGGCCGCCACATCTACGCCGTCGGCAACAACCCCGAGGCGACCCGCCTGACCGGGATCAACACCGGGCGGCTGCTGCTCATCGTCTACACCGTCGCCGGGTTCCTCTATGGCATCGCCGCGATGCTGCTGGTGGCCCGCACCGGCGTCGGCGACCCCAACGCCGGCCAGACCGACAACCTCAGCTCGATCACCGCCGTCGTCCTCGGCGGCACCAGCCTGTTCGGCGGCCGGGGCGCGATCCTCGGTACCCTGGTCGGCGTCCTGATCGTCGGCGTGATCCGCAACGGCCTCCAGCTCATCGGCGTCGGCGCCGTCTACCAGATCCTGGTCACCGGCATCCTGGTCATCGTCGCCGTCGCGGTCGACCAGCTCAGCCGGAGGGGACGCCGGTGAGCGATCCGGGCGCGGCGAGGGAGCGGAGCGAGGACACCGACGACATCGAGGGGATCGACGTGATCTCCCCGGCCCCCTTGGAGGGCCAGACCCCGATCCTCGAGGCCCGCGGCATCGTCAAGCGGTACGGGCAGGTCACCGCCCTCGACGGGGTGGACTTCCAACTCCTGCCCGGCGAGATCTTGGGCGTCATCGGCGACAACGGCGCCGGCAAGTCCACCTTGATCAAGGCACTCTCCGGCGCGATCTTGCCCGACGAGGGCGAGATCTACCTCGATGGCCAGCAGGTGCGGTTCAAGAGCCCCCTCGAAGCCCGCCGGCTCGGCATCGAGACCGTCTATCAAGACCTCGCCGTCGCCCCCGCCCTCAACATCGCCGAGAACATCTTCCTCGGCCGCGAGATTCGCCGCCCCGGCCCACTCGGCTCCGTGTTCCGGATGCTCGACAAGGGGCGGATGCGACGTGAGGCCAGCGTCTCGATGCGCGACCTCAAGATCGGGATCCGGTCGATGCGCCAGGCCGTCGAGACCCTCTCCGGCGGCCAGCGCCAGGGTGTCGCCGTCGCCCGTAGCGCCGCCTTCGCCCGCCACGTCGTGATCATGGACGAGCCCACCGCCGCCCTCGGCGTCAAGGAGTCCAACATGGTCCTCGACCTGATCCGCCAGGTCCGGGACCGAGGACTGCCCGTGATCCTGATCAGCCACAACATGCCCCAGGTCTTCGACGTCTGCGATCGGGTCCACATCCAGCGCCTCGGCCGCCGGGTCGCCGTCGTCGAGCCCCGCACCTTCGAGATGGCCGACGCCGTCGCGATCATGACCGGAGCCCGCCCCGGGGACTTCATCACCCCGGCCTGACCGGACCCCCGGGAAACGCCCTGCCATGAGTCCCCGGAGCCCGGGAGGTGACCGCGAGAGGCCGAAGGCCGGGTGGTCACCGCGCGAGGACGGAGCCCGGGGGGCACCACGGGCGACCACGGGCCGTCGCGAGCCCCGGTCGTCGGTCCCCCGGGCAGGGCTGGATCGGGCCACCCGGCGCCCATTCCGGCGCCCGTTGCCGCGCATCGATCCGCACCGGGAAGAAGCGTTGACCCCTCGCCACGACCGTTCCCGCGCACATGCGGTCGGGCGTGGCCGTGACGTCCCGACCGGCGATCGGGAACTCGCGTCCACGGTGTGATGCTCGATGCCCATCTTCGGAGAGGACGGCGTGTCCTCCCGGCCCATGGTGGTGCGACGTTCCAGTGACCGCCGGTGCGCCGGTGGGCGGATGATCGTTCGTATTCCGCATGAGCTCGGCAAGCCCGGGCGGGGCCGTGACGTTTGCCCCGAACTCTTCATGACGATCCGCCTATGGCCCTCGCTGGCCAACCGCCATA
>JACCVE010000181.1 GCA_013698285.1 Chloroflexia bacterium
GAGATCTGGGACGTGATCGGCCCCCAGATCGAATCCGTGATGCGTGGTGAGGGTGCCACCTGGCACGAGAACCAATGCGTCCCGATCATCCGCCACGGCGAACTCCAGGACGTCTTCTGGACCTATAGCTTTTCGCCGATCGATGAACCCGACGCCCCGTCCGGCGTCGGCGGCGTCCTGGTCGTGTGCACCGAGACGACGGCGCAGGTGCTGGCGGAGAAACGGCGGGAGAAGGAGTTCGATCGCCTGCGAGCGCTGTTCACCCAGGCGCCCAGCTTCATGTGCGTCTTGCGCGGCCCGGATCACCGGTTCGAGATCGCGAACGCGGCGTTCTCGGCAATCGTCGGGGGACGCGAGCTCGTGGGCCGATCCGTCCGCGACGCCTTCCCCGAGGTGGCGGGGCAAGGCCTCCTGGATACCTTGGATCAGGTCTACGTGACCGGCGAGCCCTACATCGGACGCGCCCAGCGGATCCTGTTCCAGAGGCCATCGGAGGCGGCGCCCGACGAACGATTCCTCGACTTCGTCTACCAACCGATCCGCGACGAGACCGGCGCGGTCACCGGGATCTTCTGTGAAGGGTTCGATGTCACGGACCGCATCCGCGGCGAAGCCGAACGCCAGGCGTTCCTGGATACGCTCGCCCACGATCTCAGGACTCCGCTGACCACACTCAAGGCGCAGGCTCAGTTGTTGGGCCGCCAGATCAGTCGCCGGGGCGTCCCGGAGGCCGCCGCGCTGACGGAGCGGGTCATGCTCTTCGATGAGCTGGCGAACCGCATGATCGACCAGATCAGCGAGCTCAGCGACAACGCCCGGCTGGTGATCGGTCAACCGGTCGAGATCGAGCGGCAGCCGATCAACCTGGTCGCCCTGGTCGCCGAATCGATCACCGAGCTCGACCAGGCCGGTGGTCCGCACGCATTCCACTTCACCCATGAGCCGGAGGAGCTGGTCGGCGCCTGGGACAGGCGTCAGTTGCGGCGCATGGCGGCGAATCTGCTCGGCAACGCGGTGAAGTACAGCCCCGCCGGTGGAGACATCGTGGTCCGCGTCTCGGCCGACGACGGCGACGCCGTGCTGGTGGTTCGGGACGCCGGCATCGGCATCCCGGAAGCTGACCTGCCCCATATCTTTGCCTTTCGCGCCCGGGGCCAGAACGTCGGGCCGATCCCTGGAACCGGCATCGGCCTGGCGGGGGTCAAACGGATCGTGGAGCAGCACGGCGGCGCGGTCACGGTGACGAGCGAGGAAGGCCGGGGCGCGACGTTCACGGTCCGGTTACCGCTGGAGCCGTAGCGTGCTGGTGCCGCGTCGGTGGCTCCCGCCCTGCCGGCGATGTCGGCCCGGGGAAATGGGTGGGGCTGTTCCGGGGGTGAGGCCAGCTGTCCCCATCCTCGCCATGTAGAGAACCACACCTGTAGGGGCCGCTTGCTGCGCCCTCCAGCCTACATCCATGTCTACTCTGGAATGTGCATACTTGTAAAAGGCGCGGCGATCGGCGTCTCTACGACGGATTGGCAAACCTAACGATTTCCATTCGTAATTGCCCCGACCTCCACCAGCACCCGCTCCGCGGCCCGCTCCCCGGAGGCGATGCAGTCCGGCAACCCGACGCCCCGATACCCATTCCCGCACAGGGCCAGGCCCGGGTGCCCCCCGACGCGGTCCTCGATGGCCGCCAGGCGGTCCGGATGGCCCATGGTGTACTGCGGCATCCCCATGGGCCAGCGGTACACGCGGCGCAGGGTCGGCTCGGCCCGGATCCCGACCACGTCGCGGAACTCCTCCCGAGCCATCGCCACCAGGGCGTCGTCGTCGTGGGCGAGGGGGTCCGGTTGGCCGGCCCGGCCGATGAAGGCCCGCAGCAGGACGTGGCCGTCCGGCGCCCGGTTCTCCCACTTGTTCGAGGTCCAGGTGCAGGCCAGCACCGCCCGCCCCTCCGCGCGGGGGACGACATAGCCGTACCCGGTCGGCCGCTCGCCCAGGTCGGTGGACCGGTAGCCGAGCGAGACCGTGGCGCTGGAGACGTGGGGGATGGCACCGAGCGGGGTCGCCAGGTCGGGGTCCAACCCGGCCAGCAGCCCGGCCGCCGCGTGGGCCGGGGCCGCCACGATCACGGCCGCGAAGGCGCCCCGCGCTCCGTCGGCCAGCCCGACCCGGTATCCGCCGGGCACGGCCGCGACATCCCGAATGACCGTTCCCGTCACGATTCGCACCCCGGCCGCCCGCAGCTGGGTCTCCAGCGCCGCGATGATCGTTCCCGTCCCCCCGGTCGGCGTCAGGAAGCCCGGTTTCGGGGTGGGGACCATGCTCGTGGCAGCCTCCACCGAGGAGGGAGCGGCGCCGCCCGTCGCCAATGGCACCGCCCGCTTGCTCGCCAGGACGCCACGGATCAGGCCGCCGTGCTCCCGCTCGCCCGCCCGCAGGTGGGGGAAGGTCGCCGCCAGGCTCAGCGTCTCACCGTCGCCGGCGTAGATGCCCGCCATCAGGGGCTCGATCAGGCGGCCGTTGGCCTCGGTTCCCAATCGGCGCCGGACGAAACTCGCCAGCGACTCGTCGCCGTCGCCGCCACGGGCCGGGAGGACGAAATCAAGCCCGAGTCGTGCCTTGCCGAGTGGGGAAAGCAGGCTGCTCCGGGTGATCGGACCGAGGCGCGAGGGGATCAGCCCCGTCAAACCTTCAGGCAGGGGATGGAGGCGACCCCTTCGCATCACGAAGGTCTTCCGGTTGGCCTCGATCGTCCCCTGGAGATCACCGGTGAGACCGAGTTCGTCGCAGAGGCCGACCCCGCGCGGCTTCACCGACAGGAACGAGTCCGGCCCGCCCTCGACGGTGAAGCCGTCCACTCGCTCGGTCAGCACCTTGCCACCCAGGCGATCGGCCGACTCGAACACGGTCACAGGCACGTCTGGCGCCAGGCGGGCCAGGCGCCAGGCCGCCGCCAGCCCCGCGATCCCGCCGCCGATCACCGCGACCCCGGCCGGACCCGGCCCGCCCGTCACCGGTCGCGTCATCAGCGGGGCATCCACCACCGACCCGGTCATCAGGCGGGCGCGTGCTGGGCGGACCGGGCCTTTACCAGGTCGGCCAGCGCCCCGATCATCAGCGGGTGGGCATTCAGCATCTCGATCCGCTCCAGGTGGACGCCGATCGCCGACGCCCGCCGCATGAAGTCGACGTCGATGTCGTAGAGGATCTCGACGTGCTCGGTCACGAACCCGATCGGCGCCACCAGGACGTGCCGCTTGCCCTGCGCGGCGTAGCCCTCGACCACCTCGGCCACGTCCGGCCCCAGCCAGGGGTCCGGCGTCATCGCCGCGCTCTGGTACGAGAAGGTGTACGGGTGGGGAGCGATCCGCTCCGCGACCGCCGCGACCGTCTCCCGCAGCTCGCGCGGGTAGGGGTCGTCCCACTCCTGGATCTTCTCCGGCAGGCTGTGGGCCGAGAAGATCACGGGCACCTCGCTCCGCACCTCCGCCGGGAACTTCTCGGCCAGCGCGACCCGCACCCGGTCCGCCAGGGCGTCCAGGTAGCCCGGCAGCAGGTGCCAGCGCTCGATCTGGATCACCTCGATCGGCGAGCCCGCCTCGTCCAGCCGCTTGTAGTAGGCCCCGATGCTCATCCGCGA
>JACCVE010000188.1 GCA_013698285.1 Chloroflexia bacterium
GCCCGGCCGCTCACGCTCGCCCGCTGGCCGATCACCGAATGCTCGATCACGATCGACGCCACGGTCGCCCCGGCATCCACGATCGCGTCGCGCACGACCGCGTCGCGCACCGTCACGTTCTCGCCGATACTCGCGTAGGGGCCGATCACCGCCCGCTCCAGGGTCGCGCTATCGGCGACGACCGACGGTTCGATGATCGTCACCCCGTCGCGCGCCCTCGCGCTCGGCGCCATCCGGTCCAACAGGTAGGTATTTGTGGCGAGCAGGGCCTCGGCGTTGCCGCAGTCCTCCCAGGCACTCACCGGTGCGGTGATCACCTTGGCGCCCCCGTCGATCATCAGTTGGAAGGCGTCGGCGATGAAGTACTCGCCCTTCGTCTTGATCCCCCGCGCAATCTGCTCGTCGATCGCCGCGTAGAGGTCGGCCATCCGCTTGACGTAGTAGATGCCGATGACCGCCAGCGTCGAGACCGGTTCCTGGGGCTTTTCGATCAGGCGGACGATCCTGTCCCCCTCGACCACCGCGATGCCCAGTTGGGACGGGTCCTCGACTTCCTTCGTGAACATCACCGCGTCGGCGGCCACGTCCGCCAGGCCCGAGAAGTCGGCCTCGAAGATCATGTCCGGGAACAGGATCAGCGCATCGCCGGCCACGTGCTCGCGGGTGCGGATAATCGCGTCGGTCTGGCCCAGCATCTCGGGCTGCTCGACGAAGACGGAGGGGAGGTCGTAATTGGACGTCACCCATCGCTCGATCTGGTCGCCCAGGAAGCCGGTGATGAAGACCAGCTTCTCGGGATCGACCGGCATCACCCGGTCCAGGACGTGGGCCAGCATGGGCTTGCCGGCCAGCCCGACCAGAGGCTTCGGCTTGCTCCAGGTCTGGGGTCGCAGCCGCGTCCCGAACCCCGCCACCGGTAGGATGATGTCCAAAGCCCACTCCCCTCGTCAACGACCGGCCGATCCGCCGCCGCGCCCCGCGCCGCCACAATCTACCACCGCCCGTCGGTCCCGGCATCGCACTCCCCCGCGGCGACTGATTGGTCACCCCGGACGACGGCGTGACCATCGCGGCCGAACTCCCCGCCCCGATAGCGGACGGCCGACGCCATGGCAAAAAGGGCAGCCCCACCTGTCAGCGACACACCGAAAACGGGCGCCATCGCGGTCCCGGGCGCGTTGGATTGATCACCAAGTCGGCATGACAGGTCGCATCAGCCGGGGAGGCGATCCGTCAGGGGGACCCGGTACGGGACAGCGGCCACGAGACGGTTGTTGGAGGGAGCCGCGTGGGATCCACCCGGGGCATCGGGGATTCGATCGACCGGCCGTCCTCGCCCAACGCACCGACCCACGCTCCGGCGACACGATCCTGACCCTCACGGGAACGCCGTCGCGACCGGCGCGACGGCGGGGCGGACTCGGTCGCGACGAACCGGTGGTGGTACCCCCAGCGGGATTCGAACCCGCGATCTTCACCTTGAAAGGGTGACGTCCTGGGCCGCTAGACTATAGGGGCAACGCCCCGAACGATACCCCCCACGGCCGGCCAGTGTCAACGCCGGACTCGGGGTCGAGACCGGCCGATCTGAGTTCGCCGCGTATCCCCCGGCACCGACGACAGCCAAAGTCGCGCCGTGACTGTGCCCCTCACCGGCCACCCGGCCACCGGACTCGTCGCAACGCCTGACGGGCGTTCCGGCCCTCGATACCACTGAGCCAGACGACGGCGAGGACGGTGAAGAACGCCGCCCAGATCGTGGTGCCGGATTGGCGCCAGAGATCGTAGGAGAGCCACTGTGCCCCGAAGACATCTGCGCCCTCGATCACCGCGCCGGCCAACCACCCAGCCGGGATCGCCGCCGTCTCCCCCAGGGCCGGCCAGATTAGCCCGACCGATGCTGCCCCGAAGCCGAGGGTGAACGCCGCGGCCGCGATCGGGCCCAGCACTAAGTTCGCGAGGATCCCCGTGGTCGAAACCCCGAGGCCTGAAGAGAGCAAGATGGGGATCGTCACCAGGTTGACCGCGACCACGGCCCAAACCGTTGACCCGATACCTCGCCACAGCCCATGGTCGTCCCACGTGTCGGTGGTCAGGATCAGCACGCCCGCGGCGGCGAAGGAGAGGAGGAAGGACACGCTCCCGAGCCAGTCCGGCACCAGGACTGCCATGCCGGTCGCGGAGAGCGCGGACAGGGTCATCCCGTCCGGGCGTCGCCCGAGGCGCAGGGCGACCACGCCGGCCGTGGCCACCAGCGCCGCCCGGACCACCGGCGGGTCGAGGCGCACCACGATCGCGTAGGCCCAGATGACCAGCACCGCCCCGGTCAGCACCACCCAGTGACGCTGCCGGCGCGAGAACCCGCGACGACCGAGGAGGATCGCGACGAGCAGGGCCACGTTGCTGCCGCTGATCGCGGTGATGTGGCTCAGCCCCGCCCGCCGGAACGCGTCCCGCCGATCCGGCGACAAGCCCGCGTCATTGCCGGTCACCAGCCCGGCCAGCAGTGCCCCGGACTCACCTGGCGATCCGGCCTGGAGTGTGCCGACCATCGCCAGGCGCACGCCGTCGGCGGTCCGTGACCACCATGGCCCCCGATCGAGGATCAGGAGAGGTGGCCCGGGTTCCGCCCGTGACGACGGGAGCCAACGGGCATCCATTGTCCCGTCGATCTGGCGAGATCCGAGATACGATGCGAACGAGGTTCCAGCCATGTCATCACGAGCGGTGACCTGGCCACGAACGCGAACACGATCTCCCCCTCGCACGGCAGGAAGTCGTGGCGCGCGAACCATCAATCGCGCCCCGGCCTCACTCCACTGGTCGGTGTCCGGTCCAGCGAGACCAACGATCCGCACGACGAAGCGTTGGTCGTTTCCGCCCACCTCCACACCCGATTCCACGACCGCGACATAGGGCCCTTCTCCCCATCGGAGCGTGAACGGTGCTTCGCCCGTTCCGGATTGCCGCCAGCCCGCTAACACACACGCGACGAGCACCACCACCGGCCCGATCGTCCGCCCGCGCTTCCCGGACCTCCCGGCGGACCTCGCCATCCAGGCCATGAGGACGACCGCGATCCCGGCCACGGCGACTGAACCGGCCCACAGTGCCAGCAACAGGGCGCAACTCGCCAGCAGGGCGCCCATCCTCAGACCGTCACGAGCGGGCGCAGGACCTCGACGATCCGGTCGGAGATGCCGTCGACCGACGCCAGGTCATCGACCGAGTCGAACCGCCCGACCCGCGACCGGTACTCGACGATCCGCCCGGCCAGCACCGCGCCGATCTCCGGCAACGCTTCCAGCTCCGCCTCCGTCGCGGTGTTGAGATTGGTGATTGCCCCTCCCGTCACCAGGGTGGCGGCTGGGACCGCCGTGGCCTCCGGCTCGGCCGGGCCGGAGATTCCCGGCGTGATGTCGGTGCCACCCGGCACCACCGTGGGGTCATCCGAAGGCGGGGGTGGCGCGATCGTCCGGGTTGGGACGATCACCCGGTCACCGTCGTTCAGCCGCAGGGCTTGGTTGATCGTCGCCAGGTCGGCCGCGGGCAACGTCCCGCCCGCCGCCGCGATGGCGTCGCCCCAGCGGGCATCGTGTCGGAGGGTGACGACGCCGGGCGAGGCCACCGCCCCGTCCACCGCCACGACGATCGTCTCGCTCTCCAGCGGGTCGCGGATCACGATCGGCGGGGCATCCCGAAGGTCCAACTGGCGGTAGATCGCCAGCACCAGGACGATCCCGCCCAGCACCGCGAAGAGCGACGCGAGGATGGTGACGCGGCTCGGCATCCCCAACATCCTCCCGTCGAGGCCATCGCACCGTCGTCCGGAGGGCCTGCCGTCGCGCCCGGATCGGCGACCACATCACGCGGACCGGGCCGAAATCGACCGGACCGGCCGGCCCCCGTCAACCTCGATGGCGTATCTTCGCGGATGGTCGCCTGGCCATCAACATGGCAGCCGGGGAGGCGAACGAGCGTGCTAGACTGGTCGCCCGAGGGAGCCGCGAACGCTGTTCGCGGCCATTCGCGTTGCCTTCGCTGCCGTTCATCTCGCCGGCCACGCACGCTGCCCAACTGGTCTCGACGGAGGTCTGCCCCGTGTCCCTGACCCACATCACCCCCCTGGTGATCGAGACCGCCAGCTTCGGTTCGCTGGCCGCCGATCTCCGGTCCGGCGAGTCCCGCCATGTCGTCTCGGTCCCGGCCGCCGCCCGGCCCGCCCTGATCGCCGGGATCCGCGGGACGCACCGTGGTCCGATCCTGGTCCTCGCCTCCCGGGAAGACCGCGCGGCGGACCTCGCGGCGACCATCCGGCCTTGGCTCCCGGCCACGACCTCGGTGTTCGATTGGCCGTCCCCCGAGGCCTTCCCCTATGAGCCACTGCCGCTCGACCGGGTCGTCAGCGCTCGCCGGGTCGCCCTCCTCGACGAACTGACGGGCGCCGGCGGGGAAGGTTCCGTC
>JACCVE010000198.1 GCA_013698285.1 Chloroflexia bacterium
GTCCCCAGGGCATCCCCGCCTTCCGCGGACAGCCGGACCCTAATCCGCCCATCCCGATTCGGGTCCGGCAGCCGGGTGGCCCAGACCGGGATGTCGAGCCAGACCGGCGTCCCGTCCGACACCGCGAGCGCCGCCTTCACCTCCGAGACATCTCGCGGCGCGTGGCGCGCGGCGCGGGTCATCCTGGGGTGCGGACCCGGCCGGTCCATCGCTCACCGGGTTACTTCGCGAGATCGCGGTTCGACCGGCGGTTCGTGCCAGCGGCGAAAGGCGAATCGCTCGGTCGGCCCGAACGGCTCATCGTGACCATCCCGTGCCGCGACGGACGCGACCACGGACAATAGGACATCACGGTGGTGGGGCGATTCGGTGGGGGCTGCGTCGGGGCCGGGATCGATGCTGGCCAGGGGCGCGAAGGTCGCCCGGGCCTCCGCCACCAGTGCCGGCAGCGCCGGATCGACCGACGCATCCTGATCGGGTCGCCGGTCCCAGACACGGATCGCCCACGCCATCGTCGCCTCCCCGCCCAGGCCCGGCAGGGCGAGGCGACCCCGCGGCAGGGCCCACGCTCGCCAGGCCGCATCGTCGGGGGCGGCATACTTCCAGTGACCGACCAGGCGGGCGACCTCCTCGCGGTAATGCTCCCGCTCCCTGTCGGTGAGGCGGTCGAGTTGTCGGATCAGGCCGTCGGCCGAGCGATCGACGGCCCGGAGGGACGCCCCCGGCGTCACGCGGACCACGGCCCGCACCACCCCGAGCACCGCCCGGGCGGCGCTGGCCCGCTGGAGCCGGTCCGGCGATCGGGCGAAGGTGGTCACCTCGGCCAGTGAGAGGCGAGCCCGGTCGAACTGCCAGCGCGAGATGGCCGGAATCGCGATCAGGAGGGCGAGATCGGCCCGGTCCTCGGACGGGTTGACGTGGGAGTCCCCGATCGCGACCATCGCCGACTCGCGGTCGGCCGCCAGGAGGTGGCCAGACCCCGCCGCGACCAGGTCGCCACGGTCGGATCACCGCCGGCGAAGCGGGCCCGGGCGATGCCGAGCCGTTCCTTCTTGACGGCGTCCAGGAATGTCGCCTCCGCACCCGCGTCCCATTAGGTCGCATCCCGGCCCGGATGGTCCTGTTCACTGCCGTCAGGCCCTATCATCACGGGGCCTCGGACCACGTCGCCACGCCCGTCGAGGTCCCGCTCGTCATGCGCGGTGAGATCATCCATGGAGTATCCGGCACGTCCCGGATCGCCGCAAGCCAACCACAAGCACCTGAACCGGTGATTGAGCGTGTCACGATCGCCCTCTCCTCCACTGCACCAGAGGACGTGGCGGAGACCATGGCCACCCTCCTGACCCTGATCAGCCCCTCCCCACCAACCGTGGTCACCGCTGACGAGGGGAGCCCGGCCAGGGTGCGGGTCGACGCCATCGCTGGCTCGCCCGCAAGCGGCGTCACCCGGCTCCTGGGCGGGCGGATCGTGTCGCGGGATGGCCGTCCGGTGCCGTTCGTGGCCCCGTTTCCCGCGGGCGGGAACCTTTTCCGGCGGGGTGCGCCTTGGAGCCCGGTCGCGTTGCCCGGCGATGAGACCGGTCGAGCCCCGGTGCGGCTCGACGCCCGGCTCGCGCCACCCCATCGCGTCCTGGTAGTCGCCGACCTCGTCGATCACCCGCGGGGCTCGCCGATCGCCATCCTGTCACGATATGTCCATCCACGGGACCGGCTCCACGCCCGTCTGGCCGATGGGGACCCACTCGCCGTCAACGCGGCATTCGGGTTCGTGATCGCTCTCGTCGTGATCATCGCCCCCGCCACGAACGGCCAGAGGCGAATAGCGGTCACGACGGACCTGCTGGCCGCGGAGTTGGTCGCGGTCGCTCTCGGTGCCCGCGGTCCGGAGCATGACGGGGCAGTGGACCACCCGGGGTCGAGCCAGCCGTGGGAAGACGCCATCGTCCAGCGCGCCACCGCGGCGCCTCTCGGCGTCGATCACCCGTCCCGATTGGCACTGGTGGATGCCACGCCGCCGGACGACCACGCCGCGTTGGGCGGGGCGCTGGACCCCGGTGCCTGGGTCATCGATCTAGCCACCCGGCTCGGCGTCCCGGCCAGCGCGATCGGCCAGACCATCATCTGATCCCGGGTATCCGATGTGACCGGGATCACCGCGGGAACCCCCGTTCGGCGTTGGTCAGGGGGGCGATTCCGCTATACTTTGGGCGTTATGACCACCCAGGTTCGTCGCCCCAATACCGCCCGGCCCGACTTCTCATCGCGCCTCGCCGCGCTGGCCGCCGCCCCCGGCGTCTACCTGATGAAGAATGCCGATGGCACGGTGATCTACGTCGGCAAAGCCGCCCAACTCCGCAACCGGGTCCGTTCCTACTTCCAGTCCCCCCGGGGCCACGATCCCAAGACCCGCGAGCTGGTCAGCCACATCGTCGACTTCGAGGTGATCCGGACCGACACGCCGACCGAGGCCCTGATCCTCGAGAACGAGTTGATTAAGAAGTACCTACCCAAGTACAACGTCATGCTGAAGGACAGCAAGACCTACCCGTATCTCAAGATCACCGACGAGGAATGGCCCCGCGTCATCTCCACCCGCCAGATCCTCAAGGACGGCGGCCGCTACTTCGGCCCCTACACCTCTGCCGGGGCCGCCTACCAGTCCCTGAACCTGCTCAACCGTCTCTTCCCCTACCGCAAGTGCGATAAGAAGATCACCGGCGACGACGAGGACTGCCTCTACTACCACATGCACCAGTGCACCGCCCCCTGCATTCGGGCCACGGACCGGGCCACCTACATGGAGGCCGTCGAGGGGGCATCGCTGTTTCTCTCCGGCCGGGGCGAGGAGGTCATCGGGCCGCTGGAGCGGGACATGCAGCAGGCGGCCGACGCCTGGAACTTCGAGCGAGCCGGGGAGTTGCGGGACCGGATCACCGCCGTTCGCCACGTCCTGGAGCGGCAGAAGATCGTCAGCCCGAACGGGACGAACGCCGACGTGATCGCCGTCTCCCAGGGGGCCGGGGGCGACGCCGGGGTCCAGGTCGGCTTCCTCCGCAACGGCAAGCTGCTCGGCTCCGAGTTCTTCCCCATGCGTGCGACGGTCGAGGACACTCCCGCTGGCATCCTGGCCGGGTTCGTCGCCCAGTTCTACGACCAGGCGGCGATGGTGCCGCCCCAGATCTTCGTCGCCACGCCTCTCCCCGATCCCGAGGCCGAGGTGATCCTCCCCTGGCTGCGGGAGCGACGAGGCGGCAAGGTCGAGATCGTCGTGCCCCAACGGGGTGACAAGCGCGGCCTGGTCGAGATGGTCGCCAAGAGCGCCGACCAGAACCTGGAGCAGAATCGGCTTAAGTTCCTCTCCGACGAGATGAAGATGACCGCCGCGATGACTGAGCTGGCCTCCGCGCTGGACCTCCCCCGCCTGCCGCGCCGGATCGAATGCTTCGACATCTCCAACACTCAGGGGACGAACCCGGTCGCCAGCATGGTCGTCTTCATCGACGGCCGACCGGCCAAGAAGGAATACCGCCGCTTCGGGATCAAGACCGTCACCGGCAGCAACGACTTCGCGATGATGCGGGAGGTCATCTCGCGCCGGTTCAAGCGCGCCGCCCTGGTCGAGGGCGACGCCGGCGATGATCACGCGACCAGCGATGGCGACCCGGTCGCCGCCTACTTCGCCGCCCCGTCCACGTCCGCGATGGCAGCGGTAGGGCCGATCAGCGACGACGGGGCGGAAACCGCGGAGGAGGAGCCCGCCGCCACGACCCGCGACGGCGGCAAGTGGGCTCAATTGCCCGACCTGGTGATCGTCGACGGTGGCAAGGGTCAGCTCAACGCGGCGCTCGACGCCCTACGGGAGGCCGGGATGACCGGCCAGCCGATCGCCGGTCTGGCCAAGGAGAACGAGGAACTGTTCCTGCCCGGCCAGCCGGTCCCCGTCCTCTTGCCCCGCGATAGCCAGGCCCTCTACCTCGTCCAGCGAGTCCGGGACGAGGCTCACCGCTTCGCCGTCACCTTCCACCGGGTCAAGCGCTCGAAGGCCGCCGTCCACTCCAAGCTCGACGACGTGCCCGGCATCGGGCCGAAGCGGCGCAAGGCCCTGATCGCCCACTTCGGCTCCCTACGGGGCATCCAGGCCGCGACGGTCGAGGAACTGACGGCGGTGGAGGGCATCAGCCCCGCCGTCGCGGCCTCGATCAAGGCGACGATTTGATGATCGTGTGGCCCGAAGGTGGCGAGTGGACCATCTACGTCCTCGCCGGTCGGTCGATCCGCCGCCGGGCGGCCTCGGCGTGATCGTCCCGTCGTCGAACGATGACGGGGCGGTCCTGGCGGCTATCCGGGACCTCCTCGCGGGACGGGTGATCGGGTTGCCGACCGATACCGTCTATGGCCTCGCCGCCGCGCTGGACCGTCCCGGTGCAATCGCTGACCTGTTCGCCATCAAGGGACGATCCGAGGGTAAGCCCCTCCCGATCCTGATCGCGGGGACCGGCGCCCTCGGCCTCGTCGCCCGTCCGGTCCCCGCCCGCGTGGCTGCCTTCCTAGCCGCGCTCTGGCCCGGGGGGCTCACCGTCGCGCTTCCGGCCCGCGCGGGTCTTTCTCCCGCCGTCGTCGCCCCCGACGGCACGGTCGGGGTCCGCGTGCCAGATCACGGCCTCACCGTCGCCGTCCTGCGGGGGGCCGGTGGCGCCGCGGCCGTCACCAGCGCCAACCGGTCCGGCGCCCCGCCCCTCCGCACAGCCAGCGAGGTCCGGGCCGCGTTCGGATCCTGGCTCGGGGTGGTCCTGGACGGCGAGGGCCGGGCAGATGCGCTCCCCTCGACGGTGATCGGCTTCGACGGTGACGAGATGTCGATCATCCGTCACGGCGCCATCGGTGAGGACCTCCTCCGCGCGGCTTGGGACCCCGCCGGTCGGGAGAGCGTCCCGCGTGTGGTTAGCACCCGTCCCGGCACGGTACGATAGCGGCGGAACCCAGGCGCAGCGGAGGACATCACCGGGCATGAGACAACCGTCGTTTGGCCAAGGGATCATCGTCAGCATCGTCGTCGCCGCGCTGGTCTTCGCGATGGCCATCGCCGCCGTCGGCCGCGGCGACGATGACCCGACCAACATTCCCGCCGGGGAGACGACCGGGTGGCTCTATTGGGGCGTCGCCGTCCTGATCATCGCCGGGGCCGGGGCGGGCGCCCAATACGCGGAGGAGATCGCCAAGGTCGCCGCCCAGGCCGTCGGCCAGCGCCGGGTCACCGCGGCCGTGCCGACCGCCTGGGCGGTGCCCGCGGTGGCGACGTTCGGCACCCTGCTGTTGATCGCCACCTACCACAACAGTTGGATGCTGCTCCTCGGCCCCCTCTTCGCGTTCCTCGGCACGGCTGGCGCGCTCTTCTCCCGCGACCTGCTCGACGACGTCGGCGACGCCGCTCACCGGATGGCGGTGACGGTCCATACCGTCATCATCCACGCCGCCGCCTTCCTCGCGTTGGGGACGGTCTATATCAACAAGTTCCCCGATTGGTTCTCCGCCTCCCTGGTCGGCCTGATCGCCGGGGCCCTGGCCCTGGAGATGCTAGAGCGGGCGACCGAGTTCCCGCCCCGCCACATGCTCTACGCGCTGGTCGTCGGCCTCCTCCTCTGGCAGGCCACCCTGGCCGTGAACTGGTGGCCGATGCACGGCTGGTCCGGTGGCGCGGTCCTGCTGGTCTGCTTCTACTTGTCGGCCGGGCTCCTCCTCAGCGGTGCCGAGCGCGGCGGACCACGGTTCCGGGACCTGATCGAATACGGCGGGGTCAGTATCCTGGCACTCGCATTCCTGATCGTCTCGGGATGAGTGCCAGGACGGGGAGGCCCGACGTGAAGACCCCCGACGCGAGTGAGGCCGGTCAGATGGCGATGCTCGATCTCCTCGAAGACCTCATCGAGTTGATGGACGAGACCGGCGTCTCGACGCGGGAAGAAGCCGTCCTGCGCTTGGCCGAGCTCGAAGCGGCACTGGGTGACGAGCCAGGGCCGGACGAAGCGGGCCGACCCTGACCCGGGGGTTACCCCGGTGATCGTCCGCTCGTGCGGCTCTCGGCCCGTGCCAGGACCGGTGGATCGCCGGCTACCCCGAGGATGGTGCCATGCCAGCCGGACCAAAAGGGAGCCAGGTCGGCCCCGACCTCTTCTCGGCCAACCGGACTAGCCAGCTCGAGCGGGTGGCCCCTCTCGCGACCCGGATGCGTCCCCGCGGGTTGGACGACTTCGTCGGCCAGGCCCACGTCGTCGGGCCGGGCACCGTGCTCCGCCGGGCGATCGAGACCGATCGCCTGGCCTCGGTCATCCTGTGGGGACCGCCGGGCACGGGCAAGACGACCCTCGCCCGGATCATCGCCAATACCACCGGGGCCGAGTTCGTCGCCCTCAGCGCGGTCACCTCTGGCGTCGCCGACATTCGCACCGCTACCCGCGAGGCGGCCGACCGGATCGGCATGACCGGCCGCCGCACGGTCCTCTTCGTCGACGAGATCCACCGCTTCAACCGGGCCCAACAGGACGCCATCCTGCCCCATGTCGAGGATGGCACCGTGATCCTGATCGGGGCGACGACCGAAAATCCCTCCTTCGAGGTCAACGCTCCCCTCCTCTCCCGCTCCCGGGTGGTGGTCCTCAAGGCGCTCGCCGACGAGGACATTCGGCGGATCGTCGCCCGCGCCCTGGACGACCCCGATCGCGGCCTGGGCGGCCAGGCCATCACCATCACTGCCGAGGCGTTGGACCTCCTGGCCAACTTCGCCAACGGCGACGGACGGTTCGCGCTCAACACGTTGGAACTCGCCGCCTCCGGGGCGGGATATGGCGCCGCGCCGGTCATCACGCCGGAGATGGTCACCGACGCCGCCCAGCGCCGGGCCGCCACGTATGACAAGACGGGCGACGATCACTACGACGCCATCTCGGCCCTCCACAAGACTATCCGCGGCTCCGACCCGGACGCCGCGCTCTACTGGCTGGCCCGGATGCTGGAGAGGGGCGACGACCCGCTCTTCATCGCCCGCCGCCTGGTCCGCTTCGCCTCGGAAGATGTCGGCCTGGCCGACCCGGCCGCCCTGTCGCTGGCGATGGCCGCCCGCGACGCGGTCCACTTCATCGGCTTGCCCGAGGGCGCCCTGGCCCTGGCCGAACTGTGCGTCTACCTCGCGCTGGCCCCGAAGAGCAACGCCATCTACCGTGCCTGGGCGGCCGCTCGAGAAGACGTGGTCGCCACCCGCAACGACCCGGTGCCGATCCACCTCCGCAACGCGCCCACCGCGTTGATGCGGGAACAGGGTTACGGAGAGGGTTACCGGTACGCGCACGATTTCCCGGACGCCCTGGTCGGACAGGTCAATGTGCCGGAAAACGTGGCTCAACACCGTTATTATCAGCCAACCGACCGCGGCCATGAGGTGGTCCTGGCCGAACGCCTGGAGCGCATCCATGAGGCGTACCGGGCTTCACTGGACGGCCCTGGCGACCACCAAGCGAATGGGGCTGCTGCCCCGACCGGCCAAACGGCCGAGGGGGACAGGCGATGAGTGCCAAGGACACGTCGGGCCGCCGCGACGGCCGAGAGCCCGACCAAATGCGCCCGGTGACGATCGAGACCGGGGTGGCGCCATACGCCGAGGGATCGGCCCTGATCTCGGTCGGCGAGACGCGCGTCTTCTGCACCGCCTCGGTCGATGAGCGCGTTCCACGTTGGATGATCGGCAAGGGGCGAGGGTGGGTCACCGCTGAGTACAGCATGCTGCCCCGCTCCACCCAGCAACGAACCACCCGCGAGGCCCGCGACGGCAAGCAGGGGGGCAGGACGGTCGAGATCCAGCGTCTGATCGGTCGCTCCTTGCGGGCCGTGGTCGATCCCGATCTGCTCGGGGAGCGACAACTGATCATCGACTGTGATGTTTTGCAGGCCGACGGTGGTACTCGCTGCGCGGCGATCTCTGGTGGATATGTCGCTCTGGCAATCGCCTGTCACGATCTCCAACGGCGCCGCCTCGTCCGCCGCTCGCCCCTCCTCGACATCGTCGCGGCGATCAGCGCGGGCGTCGTCGGCGGCGTCCCCGTCCTCGACCTCCAAGCCTCGGAGGACCAGGGCGCCGACGTGGACACCAACATCGTCATGACCGGCGCCGGGGCCTTCGTCGAGATCCAGGGCACGGCCGAGCGCGAGCCGTTCTCCCGCGAAGTCCTCGACACCCTGCTGACCCTCGCCGGCATCGGCCTCGACGACCTCTTCGCCGCCCAGCGGGCCGCGATCGCCGCGGCCACGGCGACGGGCTGACCAGTCAGAGACATGTCACACCCGGAACCGTCTCGTCACGACGGACGGCGTCAGGGCAGGCGAACCATTGGGTTCCCAATGTCTCCGCCGGCCTCACCGTGATCGTAGGCGGTGTCGTCCTCCCGGACCACGCGTGCGAGGCCGTCCCGCTGCAACCCCTCGACAACGCCATAGAGCCAGGGGATGTCCGCGTCGGAGAACGTGGGTCGGACCCTCGGCCCAAGGTCGCGAAGGCGAATGCCTTCCTCGTCTTCCCCCGTGTCGGTCGCCCACCGCAAGACCTCCACGACCCGGCCCCGGGCGTACCTGTTCGTCTGTTCGAACGGCATGGAGCGGGTCGACTTCGACTTTGAGGTCCCCATCGCCAGGCTGGCCTGGATGGTGGGGGCCGCCGCGCACCGGTCTCGCAGGGGACAGATCACGCAGGCCGGGCGGCGGGCGGTGCAGTGCAGGGCACCGAACTCGATCAGGGCCTGGTTCCAAGTCCAGCCATTCCCGGGCGGGACGATCGCGGCCGCGATCGCCAGCGTCGCCCGCTCGCTCGCCGTTGTCCGCTCCCCCTCAGGACCGATGAAGAGCCGGTGCAGCACGCGGCGCATGTTGGTGTCGATGAAGGCCACGTCCCGCTCGAAGGCGAAGCAGGCCACGGCACCGGCCGTGTAGGGTCCAATCCCCGGCAGCGCGAGCAGACCTTCCACCGAACATGGAAACGTGCCGTCGTGTCGCTCGACCACGGCCTGGGCGGCCCGTTGCAGGTTGATCGCCCGCCGGTTGTAGCCGAGCCCGGACCACAGCCGGATGACCTCGGCCGTGGGGGCCGCGGCCAGTGCATCGACGGTCGGGAATGCCCCCAAGAAGCGCTCGTAGTGGGGAATGACCCGATCGACCTGGGTCTGCTGCAACATGATCTCGGAGACGAGGACCCGATACGGATTTCGGGTCCGGCGCCACGGCAGATCGCGGGCGTGCGAGGCGAACCAGGCCAAGAGGCGGCCACGCACCCACGCCCGCTTTTCCGCGTCGGCGTCGGCGTCGGAGGCCACGATCTCGCCGAGCGATGTGGCGGGTTCGGCACTCGTCATCGGCTGGGTCGCTTGATCTCCATCACGAACGGCCGATCGCGGGCTACCTCGACGAAGCGGTCGAAGAAGTCCAGTGCTTCCTGCCCACTCGGGACGGCTGTGGGATCCAGCTTCAGGTAGGCCGCCTGCCCGTTCGGGAACACGAACGTCGGGGTGCCGAAGACGCCCATCGTTCCCCGGCCCTCTTCATAGTCCTCACCGATGCCCGCCAGCCGCGACCGGTCCCGGGAAGCAGTCTCGAACAGTCCCATGTCGAGGCCCGCCTCCCGGGCTGCCCCCTCGATCGTCTCCCGCTTGCCATGGTCCTTGCCCGCCCCGTGCTTCGCCTTGATCAGGGCCCGGTGGAAGCGCCAGGCGGCCTCGTCTCCCTGGTCGCGGGCGGCGGACGCCGCCAGGAATGCCGGCAGACCACGGCTCCTATACCCCTCGGGCTGCTCCCACAGCTTCCACTCCGGTCCCTCGCCGCTGTTGACCTGCTCCAGCGGGAAGGCGCGCCAGCGGATCGACAGCGATTCGCCCCGGGCCTCCTCGACGTTGTGGACCCAGGTCGTCGCGGCATAGACGTAGGGGCAGGCGAAGTCGTAGTAGATCTCCATCGCCGGGGCGTCGCTCATCGGTGGTCCCTTCCCGTGCCGGTCGTTGCCGGGCGCGCTCTGTGGTGCGGTGTCGTCATATATCGGATGCGCTGCCGTCACACCGCCGCCGGGTGCTCTAGACCGGGGCAACCGGATGATCGTGGAGATGCGGCGCCACGGTCTCGTCCCAGGCGGCGAGCACGTGCTCTCTCGTCCTCGCCAGGGTCGTGCCATTGTCGATCGTCACATCGACGTGCCGGTCCAGGTCGTCGGTCCAGATCCGGGACGCCACCCGGCGCTCTGCCTCCCGCCGGTCGAGGCCCCTGGTCGTGACGAGACGCTCGACCTGTCGCTCCGCCGGACAGTCAACCAGCCAGACGGTGTCGCAGTGTTCGGCGTGGCCGCTCTCGATCAGCTTGATCGCGTCCACGGCGACCACCGGGCTCGCCGACGCGGCGACCAACGTGTCGATCGCCGAGATCACGGCGGGGTGGGTGATCCGGTCCAGGTCGGACAACGCGGCCGGGTCAGCGAAGACGATGCCGCCGAGCGCCTTCCGGTTTAGCGATCCGTCGGGGTCGATGACGGCGGACCCGAACCGGGACGCGATGTCCGCGAGCAGTGGACTGCCCGCGGCGATCATGCCGTGGTAGACCCGGTCGGCATCAATGACCTCGGCACCGAGGTCACGAAGCATCCCGACGACGGTGCTCTTGCCGCTGGCGATACCACCGGTTACACCGATGAGGAATGGCCCGCCCATGGCCGAAGACGTCCCCGAACCCCTCACCGGCGCGGCTCGTCCGGAACGAAGACGCGGGCCAGGACCGGACTCTGGAATTCGGCGGCCAGACAGTCCATCAGGATCTCGTCCCAGAGGCGCCCACCCATCCAGCGGGCCTGCCGTCGCCGGCCGATCTCCCGGTAACCCGCCTTCTCGTACGCCCGCCGCGCGGCCACGTTGAACTCGTAGACCGAGAGCATGACGTTGTTGAGTCCCAGGGCCACGAACCCGTAGTCCAACATCAAGCGCGACGCCTCGGTGCCGAATCCCCGCCCCCGGGCATCGGGCTCGCCGATCATCAGGCCGAATGACGCGGTCCGGTGACGGTAGTCGATCTGGTGCAGCCCCGTGATCCCGACCGGCCGCCACGTCTGACGGTCGTAGATCGTGAACGAGGCGTCCGTCCCGCCCTGGCGCGAGACGCGCTCGAACCAGTCGAGTTCCGCTTCCTCGGCCATCGGCCCCGGCGGCAGGGCCAGTGTCCGGGCGGTACCGAAATCATTGATCCAGCGCTGATAGGTCGGTACCAGATCACGACGTACTGGACCGAGGGCAACCAACTCTCCCTCGATGTTGAGGATGGCTGGTCGCTCCTGGCTACCTGTCATCTCTGTACCTCTCCTGGGGCCGGGTCGGGTCTGGATGTCAGACCAGCGCCGGGACACCCGCCGCGAGCGCGTTGAGTTCTTCCCACTTCCGGTACGCCTCGTCGAGTTCGCCCTGGACCCGCTCGTACTCCTGCCCGAGCCGGCCCACCGCCTCGCCATCGGCGTCGATGCTGGCCACCGCCAGGGCGTCGCTCAACTCATTGAGGCGCCCTTCCAGCTTGGCGATGTCCCGCTCGGCCTGCAGCGTCCCCTTCTTTGCCCGCTCGGCCTGGCGGGAACTGGCCCGGCCCGCGCCGTTGTCCGGTGGAGTGTTGCCGTTGGTGGGACCGTCCGAGGTCGCGTGGCCATTCGTGCCAGCGAGAGGGACGACGGGCACGGCGACCGCTGCCTCCGGCGCCGCCCGCTTGGCGGCCGCGCCGTTCGCCGCGTCGCGGCTCGCTTGGGCCTCCGCCTCTTCCCGGTGGCCGAGCTGGCGCTGGAAGTCGGTGTAGTTACCGAGGTAGGTCTTGACCATACCACCCTCGATCGACCAGGTGCGGGTCGCGATGCGGTCCATGAAGTACCGGTCGTGGGAGACGAACAGAATCGTGCCGTCGAACTGGAGCAGCATCTCCTCCAGCGTCTCCCGGGCCCGGATATCGAGGTGGTTCGTCGGTTCGTCCAGCACGAGCACATTCGCCTGCTGGAGCAGCAGCACCGCCAGGGCCAGCCGGGATCGCTCCCCGCCGGAGAGGGCATCGATCCGCTTCAGGACATCGTCGTTGCTGAACAGGAACCGGCCCAGGTAGGTGCGTGCCGCCTCGTCGCTCATCGACTGGGTGCCGATGATCACCGACAGGGGCGTCCCCTCGCGGTGCAACTGCTCGTGGGTCTGGGCGTAGTAGCCGACCTTGACGTTGGTCCCGAACTGGAACCGGCCCTTCAACGGTGAGATCGCCCCGGTCAGGGTCCGCAGGAACGTCGTCTTGCCGCTGCCGTTCGGCCCGAGCAGGCCGACCCGGTCACCGCGCTCGATCTCCAGGGGACCCGTCTCGACCAGGACCCGGCCCGCGTCGTCGCCGGCCGCGACGTACCCTACCCGCATCGGCCCCGTCGAGAGGACGGTCCGGCCGCTGCGCATCGCGCCGCCCATCTTGAGCGACAGGGCCTGGTGCTCGCGCGGGGCCTCGATCCGCTCCAGTCGTTCCAGGCGCGTCTGGCGACCGCGCGCCTCCCGCGATCGCTGCCCTGCCTTGTACTTGCGGATGAACTCCTCGGTCCGGACGATGAAGGCCTGCTGCTCCTCGAACTCCTTTTGGCGCCGCTCCATCCGCTCCTCCCGCAGGTCGAGGTAGCGGGCGTAGGGAGCGGGGTAGTCTTCCAAGCGGCCGAAGGCCAGGTCGAGGGTCCGGGTCGTCACCCGGTCCAGGAAATACCGGTCGTGGGAGACCACCAGACAGGCGCCGTGCCAGCCGCGCAGGAACGTCTCCAACCACTCCAGCATCTCGAGGTCGAGGTGGTTGGTCGGCTCGTCCAGCAGGAGCAGGTCGGGGGCCGCAAGGAGGGCCTTGGCCAGGGCGACGCGGGTCTTCTGGCCGCCGCTGAGGCGATTGACCGGTTCGTCGAACTGGTCCTGCGTGAACCCCAGGCCGTGCAGGACCTCGTCGGTCCGGTGCTCGATGTCGTAACCCCCCGCCGTCTCGAACCGGGACTGGAGCCGGTCGTACTCCGTCATCAGGGCATCGAGGGCGGCCTCACCCGCGTCCGCCATTTCGGCCTCGATCGCTCGCATCCGCGCCCCGGCCTGGAGTACGTCGTCGAAGGCCGACCGCGTCTCGTCCCGTACCCCCCGGTCACTCTCGAACCGTGCCTCCTGCGGCAGGTAGGTAACGCGCGAACCCGTCGCCTTGATGATGGTGCCGCCGTCCGAGGTCTCGGCCCCGGCGATGATCTGCAGGACCGTCGACTTCCCCGCCCCGTTGACGCCGACCAGGGCCACGTGTTCCCGCTCGGCGACCTGAAACCCGACGCCGGAGAAGATCGGGGTCGCGCCGAAGGTCTTGGCGAGACCGGAGACGGTCAAGATGATCGGCGCTGCCATGACGGGGACGAACCTTACCGGGGGCACGGTGGCCCACGCGTGAACTCGTGAGAGAGAAGGGGGAGGGTGGGACGGGAATGCGCGGGCGGTGTCGCGCCGGGGTCCCCTGGTCTGGGGCGGGGGCGAGCGTGTGCCACCGGATCTCCCCGACACCGTAGTATACCAGCGCGCACGACCCCGGCGACGGCCGGGGCGCCGGTCGCACGACGCTGGCCGGAGATCGGGTCCATGGTACGGGGCCCTGAAATGGTGAGAGGGATGACACCGGTGAGACCGTGGCCGACCACCTTCGCCCGAGACCAGGACGGGATCGCCTCCCTGGGCGGCATCCCGATGACCGAGTTGGCCACGACCTTCGGCACCCCCCTCTACATCTACGACCAGGAGACCCTGGCCACCACCGCGAGCCGCTTCACGGCCGCCCTCGCGGCGACCTATCCCCGGGGCCGGGCGGTCTACGCCGCCAAGGCCTTCTCCTCGACCGCGATCATCCGCCTCCTGCGCGACCTGGGCCTCGGCCTCGACGTCTCCTCCGGCGGTGAACTGTTCGCCGGTCTGCGGGCGGGCATGCCGCCCGGGCGGATCACCTTCCACGGCAACGCCAAGACCGCAGCGGAGTTGGGCGAGGCGCTGGACGCGGGGATCGGGCTGCTCGTCGTGGATAATCTCCCCGAACTGGAGATGCTCGTCCGCCTCACGGCCAGCCGGGGCGTCGCCCAGCGCATCTTATTGCGCCTCAATCCGGGGATCGACGTCCACACCCACGAGAAGATCAAGACGGGTGTCCTGCGATCGAAGTTCGGCCTGCCGATCGAGACGGGGGACGCCGCCCGGGCGGTCGAGGTCGCCGTCCGGGCGCCCGGCGTCACCCTGGCCGGCTACCACGCCCACCTCGGCTCGCAACTCTTCGACATGGCCGCCCTCCAGGCGGGTGTCGAGGCCCTGGTCGCGTTCGCGGCCGGGATGCGGGATCGGCATGCCCTCGACCGACCCCTCGATGTCCTCTCACCCGGCGGCGGCTTCGGCATCCCCTACCTGGCGACCGACCCGGACCTCGATGTCGAAGGCTGGGTCGGCGCGATCGCGGCCGCCGTCCGTTCCGCCTGCGCCCGGCACGCGATCGCCCTCCCCGAACTGGTGATCGAGCCGGGCCGGGCCATCGCCGGGCCAGCCGGGGTCGCACTCTACCGCGTCGGCCCGACCAAGGT
>JACCVE010000026.1 GCA_013698285.1 Chloroflexia bacterium
ACGTTCTGCACGCGCAACCCCAAGCCGTGCCCGGTCCTCGACGTGACGGCGCCCGGTTCGCCCGAGCCGGTCAAGATCGCACCGGGAGCCGATGTCCGCACCGACATCCCGCGCTACCGCGTCTACCGCGACGGTGAGTTGGTCGAGGAGCGTGACAATCTGCTCGCCCTCTGGCGCGACGACCTGGTCGCCTTCTTGATCGGCTGCTCGTTCACCTTCGAGGGGGAGCTGATCGCCGCCGGTGTCCCCGTCCGCCATATCGAGGCCGGCCGCAACGTGCCGATGTATCGCACCGATCGCCCCTGCGCACCGGCCGGGCCGTTCCGCGGCCCGCTGGTCGTCACGCTGCGGCCGATCCCGCCGGAGCACGTCGACGCGGCGATCGCCGTCACGGAGCGCTACCCGGCGGTCCACGGCGGCCCGATCCACGCCGGCGATCCCGCCGACCTTGGCATAACCGACCTTGCCCGGCCGGACTGGGGCGACCCGCCCGTGATGCATCCGGGCGACGTGCCCGTCTTCTGGGCCTGTGGGGTGACACCGCAAGCGGTCGCCATCGCGGCCAAGCCGCCGCTGATGCTGACCCATGCACCGGGCCACATGCTCGTCACCGACGTACCGGTCGCATCGCTCGCGGTCACGTGAGGTCGCCATGGCGTCCGGTCGGGGTGATCCCATGGGAACCGTGGGAATGTCCATGGGCGCTTGGTCCTTGGTGTACCGTGCGGCTTCCCCGCGTTTTCCTCGTACTGGGAGGAGGAAGGGAGGGGGAGTTCGGACCGGGAAGAGCACAGTCAACGATGGACAGCGCGGAAACCGTCGCCGCCGATTGAATCCGTCCGTAGTCACCCGAAGGAGACCAGAATGCGACGTCATCACCCGTGGAGTTGGAACGCGCTCGCGGTCGTTGGCCTGTTGGTGCCGATGTTGACGATGAGCGCGGGTGTGGCCAGGGGCGCCGTCCAGGGCGCGACGCCGGCGGCGTCCCCCGCCGTCGTCGAATGCCCGCCCGACGCGGCCGGGGCGCCGGAAGGGGGCGTGGTCCGCATCGGGGTCATCCTGCCGCTCAGCGGCACCGCCGCTTCCGTCGGCAACGACGAGCGGGCGGCTCTCGAGTTGGCCGTCGAACTCGTCAACCAGGACCGGTCGGAGGTGTCGCTGCCGCTGGCGGCGGGCGTCGGGCTGCCCACTCTCGGCAACGCCCAGGTCGAGCTCGTCTTCGCCGACAGCCAGGGCCAGGCCGAAGTCGGGCAGTCGGAGGCGACCCGGCTGATCGAGGACGAGGGCGTGGTCGCGCTCTTCGGTGCCTACAATAGCGCCGTCACCCGCACCGCCAGCACCGCCGCCGAGCGCGCCGGCATCCCATTCCTGAACGCCGAGTCCTCCTCGCCCGACCTGACCGAGCAGGGGTACTACTGGTTCTTCCGCACCTCCCCGCACGATGGCACGTTCTCGGAAGGTATCTACGACTTTATCGAGTCGCTGAACACCGACCAGAGCGCCGGCCTCGAGACCGTCTCCCTGCTCTACGAGGACACCGACTTCGGCGTCAACAGCGCCGCCGCCCTGACCGCCCAGGCCGGGGAGCGCGGGCTGACCGTCGCCGGAGAAGTTCGCCACGCCACCGGCTCCTCGTCGCTGACCGCCGAGGTCCAGGCCCTGCAACAGCAGGCTGCCGACGTGCTGATCCCGTCGTCCTATACCACCGACGCGATCCTCACGATCCAGACCGCCCGCCAGCTCGGCTACTTACCCAAGATGATCGTCGCCCAGGACGCCGGCTATGCCGACCCAGCCTTCGTCGAGGCACTCGGTGCCGACGCCGAGGGCATCGCGACCCGCTCTGCCTTCTCGCCGGACATCTTCGAGGTCAAGCCGGTCGCCGGCCAGGTGAACGAGCTGTATCGCGCCGCCGCCGGCAAAGACCTCTACGACGTCCCGGCCCGTGGCATGACCGGCATGCTGGTCCTCCTCGACGCGATCAACCGCGCCTGCTCGACCGATCCCGAGGCGATTCGCCAGGCGCTCGTCGACACCGACCTTGGCGAGGCCGACACGATCATGCCGTGGACCGGCGTCACCTTCGACGACAACCAGCAGAACGAACTCGGTCGCGGTATCATCGTCCAGGTCCAGGGTGGCCAATACCGTACCGTGTTCCCGGCGGAGTTCGCCGTCGTCGAGCCCGTTGTCCCGCTCGCCCCGTGGGATCAGCGATCGTAGAGACGTGAGGCGAGGGGAGGTCAGCGTGAGAAGAACGACGGGGTTCCTCACGTCTGCCTCCCAACGTCTCGTACCGCTATCCTCACGTCTCACGTCTCGAAAGGGCTATCCGTGGACGGTGACGTGCTGCTCCAGGCCATCGCCAGCGGGCTGCTGATCGGGATGGTCTACGCCCTGATCTCGGTCGGGCTGACCCTGATCTTCGGCTTGATGGAGATCGTGAACTTCGCCCACGGCGAGTTCCTGATGCTGGCGATGTACGCGGCCTTCTTTGGCCGCTCGCTCCTCGGCCTCGACCCGATGCTCTCGATGCCGGCGACCGTCGGCCTGCTCTTTCTACTCGGGGTGCTGACCTACCGCGGCCTCATCTCCCGCATCCTGCACGCGCCGATGCTTGCCCAGATCTTCGCCACGTTCGGCCTCGGGCTGTTCCTGCGCGGTCTCGCCCAGTTCTTTTGGTCGTCCGACTTTCGCTCGGTCCAGGATCCCTTTCTGGCCGGGCTGTCGGGCGGCAACGTCAACGTGGGCGCGGTCTCGCTCGGGGTGCCCCAGATCGCCGCCGCCTGCCTCGCCGGGCTCGCCTTCCTCGCGCTCTACCTGTTCATCGACCGCAGTCGCACCGGCCTCGCCCTCCAGGCCGTCGCCGAAGACCGGGCGACGGCGAGCCTGATGGGCATCAACAGCGACCGGATGTTCGCGCTCGGCTGGGGGCTCGGCGCCGCCTGCGTCGGGATCGCCGGGGCCGTGCTGGCGACCTTCTATTACATTTACCCGTCGGTCGGCGTCGTCTTCGCCTTGATCGCCTTTATCACCGTCGCCCTCGGCGGCTTCGGCAGCGTGCCGGGTGCGCTGGTCGCGGGGCTGCTCGTCGGTCTGGTCGAGGTCGTCAGCCCGACCCTGTTCGGCTTCTCGCCGGCCTACAAGTACGCCGTCGTCTTTGGCTTTTATCTCGTCGTGGTCCTGGTCCGCCCCCAGGGCCTGTTCGGGCGGTTCTGAGCGATGAACGTCGATCTCCGTTCCCGGACTGGTCGTTGGCTCGTGGCCGCCGTGGCGCTCGTCGCCCTGGTGCTCTTCCCCCTCTTCGTGGGCGGTGGCTCCTGGTTGAACACCGCCGTCCTGGTCCTGCTCTACGCCGGGTTGGCGCAGGCCTGGAACATCCTCGGTGGCTTCGCGGGGCAGGTCTCGCTCGGCAACGCCGCCTTCTTCGGCATCGGCGCCTATACGTCGACCGTGCTGCTCGACCGGTGGAACGTCAGTCCCTGGCTGGGGATGCCGGTCGGCGCCATCGTGGCCGCCGCATTCGCGGTGGCCGTCTTTTTTCCGTTCTTCCGCCTCGGCGGCCACTACTTCGCCATCGCCACGATCGCACTCGCGGAGATCCTCCTCATCCTCTTCACGAACTGGGCGTTCGTCCGCGGCGCGCGGGGCATCACCATCCCCTTCGTCCGCGGTCCGGACCGCCGTCCGACCGACTCCTGGGCGTTTCTCCAGTTCAACGAGTCGCGGGTGCCCTATTACTACGTCGTGCTCGGCCTCGCCGTGCTGGCCGTCGCCACCGCGGTCGTCGTCGAGCGCTCCAAGCTCGGCTACTACCTGCGGGCGATCAAGAACGACCAGCAGGCGGCCCGGTCCCTCGGCGTTCCGGTGCTGCGCTACAAGCTGATCGCGGTCGCCATCTCGGCGGCGGTGACCGCCGCCTTCGGCACCTTCTACGCCCAGTACCTGCTCTTCATCGATCCCGAGACGACGATGCGCCTGGAGCTCTCCGTGCTGATCGCCCTCGTCGCGATCCTGGGCGGGGTCGGCACGGTCGTCGGACCTCTCCTCGGGGCACTGGTCCTGATCCCGCTCTCCGAGGTCACGCGGAGCCAGTTGGCTGGCTCCGGCAACACGCTCGACCTCGTCCTCTACGGCGGACTCATCATGCTGATCGCGGCGTTCCAACCAAACGGCCTGGTCGCTATCGGGGACCGCTTTCGCCGTCGCCGGGAGGCCGTTCGACCGGCGGGCGACGAGACCGAGCGCGGCGAGGCGCCGCTGGTCGGCGCGCCGGGGACGCGCAACTGATGCCGGCCCTGCTTGAACTCGACGCTGTTTCAAAGCGTTTCGGCGGGCTGGATGCCAACCGTGACGTCTCTCTGGTGGTCGAGGAGGGCCAGATCGTTGGGCTAATTGGCCCGAATGGGGCCGGCAAGACGACGCTCTTCAACTGCGTCTCCGGTTTCTTCCCACCGACCAGCGGGTCGATCCGCTTCGCCGGGAACGAGATTGCCGGCTGGGCACCGGAGCGGGTGCTGCGTGCCGGCCTCGCCCGCACGTTCCAGGTCGTTCGCACGTTCCCCGAGATGACGGTGCTCGACAACGTGATGATCGGCGCATTCGCGCGCACCAACCGGGCGGGCGAAGCCAGAGCCCGCGCCGCCGAGTTGCTGGCTTTCACCGGCCTCGCCGGCCGTGCCCACGCCCGTGGCGCCGACCTCACCATCGCCGACAAGAAGCGGCTGGAGTTAACCCGTGCGCTGGCGACCCAGCCCCGCCTCCTGATGCTCGACGAGGTGATGGCCGGGCTGAATCCCGCCGAGCGCGCCCAGGCGGTCACCCTGATCCGCGCCATCCGCGACCGGGGGACCACGGTGCTGCTGGTCGAGCACGTCATGGAAGTGGTGATGCCGATCTCCGACCATGTGGTGGTCCTCGACTCCGGTCGCAAGATCGCCGAGGGGCCGCCGCGAACGATCGTCCGCGACCCGAACGTGATCGCCGCCTACCTCGGGGAGAAGTACCGGCCGCGGGACGAGGGTACCGCCTGATGCTGCTGGAAGTCAGCCGCCTGAGCGCCGCCTACGCTGGGGTGCCCGCCCTCCACGATGTCAGCTTCGGCGTCGGTGAGGGGCAAATCGTCGCCCTGGTCGGTGCCAACGGCGCGGGTAAGACGACCACCCTGCGCACGATCTCCGGTCTCCTCCACCCGGTGCGGGGACAGATCGCGTTCCGCGGACAACGCCTCGACGGTCAGCCCGCCCACCGCATCGCCGAGCTTGGCATCGCTCACGTCCCCGAGGGGAGAAGGCTCTTTAGCCGGCTCACCGTCCGTCAGAACCTGCTCGTCGGCGCCCACGGCAAACGCGCCCGGGCCAGCGAGAACGAGGCGATGGAGCGCGTGTTGACGATGTTCCCACGGCTGCGTGAGCGCGCCGACCAGCGGGCCGGCACGCTCTCCGGCGGCGAGCAGCAGATGGTCGCCATCGCCCGCGGCCTGATGCTCCGACCGGTGCTGCTGATGCTCGACGAACCCTCGCTCGGCATCGCGCCCAAGCTCGTCGACGAGATTTTCACCACCATCCGCGCGATCGCTCGCGAAGGCACGACGATCCTGCTCGTGGAGCAGAACGTCCGCGAGTCCTTGGAGCTCGCGGACCATGCCTACGTCTTGCAGACCGGCTCGACCATCGCCGATGGCACCGGCGCGGAGATCCTTGCTTCCGACTTGATCCGCCGCGCCTACCTCGGGATCTAGAGCGGATGGCCAGTCATCGTGGTTCGGTCGGCTGCCTGGTGAGGACGACCGCCACGGGTCGTTGATTCGTCGCCTACTGCTTGACCCGTGACACGAGTTGGACGGGGTTGATGAACCGCAGCGCCAGCAGCAGGAGCACGGTCGTGGTCGACATGTAGATCACCGCCATGGCGTCGATCGACTGGGTCGGGCGGATGCCGGCCGCGAAGGCGGCGTAGTAGAGCGACACGACCAGCGTTTGGGTCGTGGCCCCGGCGGTGAGGAACGTCAACTCGAACATCGCGATCGTGCGGACGAGGACCAGCAGCCCGGCGGCGAGGATACCGGGGGTGGCCAGCGGCAGCAGCACGCGGGTGAAGACCCGGAACGGCGAGGCGCCCAGCATCCGGGCGGACCGCTCCAGGTTGGGGTCGATCTGCTCGATGAACGGGATCATGATCACGATGACGAAGGGGAACGCCGGTGCGAGGTTCGCCACGATCACCCCGATCAGCCGGCCGGCCAATCCATACTCGTAGAGCATCGTCGCCAGCGGGATGCCGTAGGTGATCGGCGGCACCATGATCGGCAGCAGCAGCAGGAGCAAGACCGCGTTCTTGCCCCGGAAGTTCCACCGTGCCAGGGCGTAGGCCGCCGGCACACCGATCAGCAGGCTGAGCGCGACGACGCTGAGGGCGACGACCAGGGTGACGCGCAGCACGCGCCAGAGCGAGAATTCGTCGACCGCGAAGCGATACCACCGGATCGTGTAGCCGTCGGGGAGCCACCCCCCGAACCAGGAGCTCGCGAACGAGTTGAAGAGCACGGTGAAGAAGATGCCACCGACCAGGGCGATGAAGAAGGCGACGAAGGCGTACACCAGCCAGACCGTCGGGCTCGCGGCGATGCCGCGGCGCCGGCCGGTCGCCATCCGTCCTCCCGTGGTGCTGGCGCTCGCGCTCATTGGCTCATCTCTCCGTCCCCGCTACCCTTTGCCGCCGGTGGCCGGGCCGCGATAGAGTCGCGACCGTCCGACGAGCACGACCCCCAGCACGAGGAGTTCGATCCCGGCCATGATGATCGCGATGGCCGACCCCGCCGAGTAGTCGAAGCGTTCGTAGGCCGCCTGCCAGGCGGCGAGCGCGATGACCCGGGTCTCCCCCGCCGGTTGGCCCAGCATTACCGCCGATGGCAAGACGGCGAAGGTGGCCACGAACGAGAGCGCGAACGCGGTGGCGATCCCGGGGATCATCAGCGGCAGCATGATCCGGCGGAAGCGCTGCCAGGAGCCCGCCCCCAGCATCTGGGCCGCTCGCTCCAGGTTCGGGTCGATCCCCGAGACGAAGCCGAGCAGGAGCAGGAAGACCACCGGGAACTCGGCGATCGCCAGCGAGATCACGACTCCGGTCGCGTTGTGGACGAGGCGGATCGGGTCATCGCTGATACCGAGTTGGAGCAGGGATTTGTTGAACCAGCCGCGCGGTCCGAAGAAGCTGAGCATGCCCTGGGCGAGGAGCACGGTACCCAGCGTCATCGGGATCACGAACAGGCCGGTGATCACGCGCTGGCCGCGGATGCGGCGCCGCATCCGGTAGGCCAGCGGGATCGCCACGGCGAGGTTGATCAGCGTGGCCGGTAGCGCGAGCCGCAGCGTGTTGCCGATCGTCGCCCGTTCCCTGTCGTCGCCGAAGAAGTCGGAGTAGTTGGTCAGGAGCCCGCCCGCCTCGGGTTGGAGGGAGAGCCTCAGGCCATAGAATAAGGGGTAGATGAAGAGGAGCAGCACCAGCAGCAGCGCCGGGCACAGCAGGAGCAGGCCCAGCCGTTCCTTCCCCCGGCCCCGTCTGGGTCCCGCGAGACGCCGGGCGGTATCATCGGTGGTCCGGGCGATCGGCAGGTCTCGCGCCATCTAGATCGTCTCCCCCGCATCCTCCGCCGGAAAGACGAGGAGACGTTCCGCCGGCAACCGCAGGGCGACCCCGTCGCCCTGGCGCCAGAGGTCCTCCGTCCGCGCGATGATCTCCCCGGTCAGTCCACTCCGCACGCTCACCTCGATGCCGTTCCCCACGAACTCGACCGTTTCCACCAGGCCGGGAACCGTATTGACGCCGTCCTGGCCCTGGGCCAGGAGCGAGATGTGCTCCGGCCGGATCACCGCGATCGCCTCGTCCCCGGGGGCGAGGTCGCCGCGCGGGGTGCCCGTCAACGTGACCCCCGACCCGGTCTCGATCTGGACATCACCGGCCGCCGCGACCACGCGGACCGGCAGGAGATTCCGTGCGCCGAGGAAGTTGGCCGCGTAGGCGCTGGCCGGCTCCAGGTAGACCTCGCGTGGCGTACCGACCTGGCGGATCAGCCCCTGCCGCATCAGGACGATGCGGTCGGAGAGGGACAACGCCTCCTCCTGGTCGTGGGTGACATAGATCGTCGTCAGTCCTAACGCCTGGTGCAGGCGCCGGATCTCCGTCCTCATCTCCAGGCGCAGCTTGGCGTCGAGGTTGCTGAGGGGCTCGTCCATCAGCATCAGGCGCGGCTCGGTGACGACCGCCCGGGCGATCGCGATCCGCTGTTGCTGGCCCCCCGAGAGCTGCGCCGGGTACTTGTCGCGCTGGTCTCCCAACCGCACCAGCGTCAGCACCCGGTCCACGCGCTCGCCGATCCGTGCCTTGGGTACCCGCTGCATCTCGAGTCCGAAGGCGACGTTGCGGCCGACGGTGAGGTGGGGAAAGAGGGCGTAGTTTTGGAAGACCATCCCGAAGCGGCGGCGCTCGGGCGATATCCGCACCACGCTTTCGCCGTCCAGCTCGATCTCCCCGTCATCCGGTTCGAGCAAGCCAGCCAGGCAATTGAGCGCCGTGGTCTTGCCGCAGCCGGAGGGGCCGAGCAGGCTGATGAACTCGCCCCCCCGCACGTCGAGGTCGAAGTCCCGCAGCGCGGCGAGATCACCGAACCGCTTGGTCAGATTCCGAATCCGGAGCCACTCGATCCGCGGGGCGGGACGTTCCGTCGTCACCAGGTCCTTCGTCGCGGCGCGTTGGGGCTGCGCTTGCGCCTGCATCGCCGCTCCTGTCCTGATGACGTGCTGCCTGATGCCCGCGACCGTTGGCAGGGCCACGCCAGGCGGTGACGACTGACGGCCGGCCGACGGAGACGTGACGAACGACGCACGGGACGAATACCAGCCACGTCAGACGCCTTCTCCGCCCACGTCCGACCCAGATCCATGGGGCCGATGCGCCGGTCATCGCGGAGTCGTCGCTGGCCAGGGATGAGGGGCGGACGGCCGTCCGCCCCTCATCCCGGAGTCGTCGCTACGTCACCTTGCCGCTGCCGATTCGCTCGTCCCAGATGGCGAACGCTTTTACCAGGTTCACGGCGTCGAGCGGCAATTCGACCTTGGCAGTCGCGATCAATTCGTCGAACTCGGGCCGCCGCACCGACGCGACCGCCTCTTGGCTCTCGGCCGGCGCCATCTCGAGGGTCACGTCCTTGACTGCCGGACCGGGGTAGAAGTACGCCTGGTCGTAGGCCTTCGCCTGCTGCTCCGGCCGGAGCATCCATCCCATCAGGTTGAGGACCACGGCATTGCGATCCTCGTCGAGGCCCTTGGGGATCACCACGAACTGCGCGTCGGCGAGCAGCGGTCCGTTCGGGAAGGTCACCGCCTTGAAGTCCATCGGCACCGTCCCGAGGAGGCGAGGGTTCATGTCCCAGCCCATCGTCGAGGCGACCATCGCGCGGCTGCCCTGGCCGAGCTCCTGCATCGTCGCGCCGGTACCGGAGGGGTAATACTCGATGTGCTCACCGAGCTGTTCCAGATAGGTCCAGGTCTTCTCCCAGCCCGTCTCCGGGTTCTTCGGGTCGGTGTCGCCGAGGTGGTACGGCAGCGACATGATCCAGCCCCGTCCCGGCCCGGAGTTGGCTGGCCGCGCGTACATCACCTGCCCCGAGTTCTCTGTCGCGTAGGCCAGCAACTCCTCGACGGTGGTCGGGGGGGTGGGGACCATTTCGGGGTTGTAGGTGAACGTCGGCCCGTAGTTCCCGAACACGACATTGATGCCGAAGCCCTGCGCCAGCTCCTGCGCACCGGGGTTGATCAGGCTCTCCATCAGGTTGGGGAACGCGCTCTCCTGGTCGGGCAGCAGCTTGAGCCAGAGGTCTTGCTCGATGCCGGCCGAGAGACCGTCCGTGCCGGTCAGCACCATGTGGATGTCCGCCCGCCCGGCGGCCTGCTGCGCCTGGATCTTCGCCGCCAGTTCGGGCGAGGTGGCCTTGGTGAACTCGACGCCCGAGACCCACTCGGGGTTCTGGGCCACATAGTCGTCGATCATCGGCTGGGTGAGCTGGCTCTGCCCCGCCACGTCGATGATCGTCAGGTTGACGGGTTCCGCGGGAGGTGTGGCGGGCGGGGCGGCCGGTGTCGCGGCCGGCGTCGCCTGCCGCGCCGCGGCGGATCCGGCGGGGGCCGAGAG
>JACCVE010000032.1 GCA_013698285.1 Chloroflexia bacterium
GTTTTGTTAGGCGTATTAAGTCCCCACCCCTTCGGCTCGGCGATCGCCCAGGGAGGTTCCTGACGATCGATGCAGTCGCCCTGCGTTGGCGATGTCAATGCGGCTCCGTCGTCGCACAAACGCCGACTACAAAAACCAGATCCACCCCCTGATAACGGCCATTATCAGGATGATCCTAAGCACCGGAGATGAGTCTCAACATCAGGAGGTCGACTCAGGTTAGGCAATGGCGCCGTCCGGCAGCTGCAGCACGTGCCGCATGCCGATTCACCCCACTGGGTTGAGCGCAGCTCGGACCATCAGTCGAGGAGCATCCGTGGCCGCTCGCGCAGCAGGGCCTCCGCCTCCTGCACGACGCTCCGCACGATCTCGCCCGCCGGCCGCGCCGACCTGATCAACCCCGCGGCAACGCCCGCGCTCACCCCGGCCACCGCCAGATCGGCGGTCGCGTGCCCGGCCGCCACTTCCACTTGCAGCGCCTCCCGATGGGCGGGAATCTCACGGCAATCGCACCACCTGTAGGGGCGCTGCTTGCTGCGCCCGGTTGCCGAAACGAATGTGAGATTCGAAATGTGCGTGCCCTTGAGAGAGCGTGGCAAGCGGCCTCCCTACACGATGTGGCGATCGAGCTGTCGAAGGGCGCCTATCGAGGATGAACGGGCAACGAGGCGCCGACGAACCCCGAGACCCACGACCAGGGCGAGCACCAGCACCGCGACCATACCCGGGCCGCCAACGAGCCCATCAGACGAAACGGACGACGTTCCGGCGCCCGTGTTCGGGAGGCCCGTCACCGGTCCAGCCCCGTCGCCATCGTCGTCATCCGGGTCCGGCGCGGTGGTCGCCGTCAGCAACGTGTACCAGTCGCAGCGGACCGCCGCGTCGCCGGAGAGCGTCAGGTCCGCCACCGCGATCGTGGCGCTGCCCGTCTCCTCGTCGGAGAGCTGGGTCACGGGGACGCTGGCGCCGCCGCTGGTGCAGGCGACCGCGAAGCCTGCCCCGTTGGTGGGCTCCTCCTGGATGATCCGGATCTGGCCATTCGCGCGGACGATGAACGAGACGAACCCCGACCCATCGGTGGCGACGTTGCCCGAGAAGGCGTCGGTGTTCGGCGGCCCGACCCGGAAGGCGTTGCCCACTGCCGGGTTGCCGTAGCACGCCGCGAAGAAATCGTCCCCGTCGTACCCCGGGGGGCAGGCCGCGTTAGAGATGGTGAGATCGACCTCGCCGGCGCCCGCCACGGCCGGCACCGCGACCAGGTTGGCATAGGAGCAGGTCGACTCACCGCCACAGCCACCGATCGGCAGGCTGGCCGCCGTCGCCACGAACGGGTTCGAGCCCGCCAGCAACGCGTACCCGGCCGGTAAGCCGCCGGTGACGGTGATCGTCAGGGTGGAGGTGGGCTGGACGGTCAGGTCGAAGGAGGGGAAGCCGATCGAGTTCAGGGCGGTGGTGAACGGCGAACCCGCCGCCGCCACGCCGTCGACGAGGACCGTGACCGTCGCCCCCGCGACCTCCTCGCAATCGACCAGGGCCGAGGACGCCGTGGGGCAAGCGTTGACCACCCCGACCACGGAGGTCTGGGCCGCTGTCTGGGCGACGGTCGTCCGCGGATTGCCGAGCGGCCCCGCCACCAGGGCCACGATCAGGGCGAGCCCAGCGATGAGGTGTGACGGCCGGTCCGGCCCACCGATGGCGACGTGGCGGCGTCCATTCATGTGGGGTCTCCTCCCGAGGATCGATCCGCGGTGAGCCCTCGCCACCCCGGACCACGGGGCCGATCGGCCTACCCGGCGTGCCTGCCCGGCACCGACAGCGTACCGCGCCTGGCGAGACGTGAACAGCCCCACCGCGACTCGACGACCAGGTCGGGCATCAAGCAACGTCACTCGCTGCCCGCTGCCCCCCGACTGGGTACCACTCCTTAAAGGAACGCCGCTCGCCATGCCATGGGCGGATACGGACGATTCGAGATCGACGTGGTCGTGGCCGACGGAGCACGGCGAGCGGCGCACCCCGGGGTCGGTATCGGCGGCATGGTGCCCATTGACCATGATGAGGGCGCATTCGAGCGACGATGCCGCACACGCGGCATAGGGCGCCACCTCCCAAATGCGGGAGTTAGCTCCGACGTTGGGAAGGCCGCCGTCCGGCCCCCGCCAATCGGTCATAGGACCCTCCAGACTTTCGTACCGATTCGGTTGTGACCCGAAATCCCCGTTGGTCCCAGGACTCCCATTGACACGGCCTAGCCCGGCCGGTAGGGTAGGGATAGGCCAATCGGGTGTTGCCCATGCGACACACATGCCGATCGACTAGGCCGGTTTTCCCAAGAAGGCCAGCGGCACCGTGAGCCGGGCTTACAGACGACCGCGATGAACCGACGCCTGTATCTGGTCACCTGGGCGGCGGGGAGCGAATGGTGAAACCGGATCAGTTGGGGAATCGGTCGTCGCGTTATCCGTTCGTCGCCGCGCCATCCCTCTGGCCGGCTCACGTGATCGTGTGGGGTGCCCAATGTCCATGTCCCGCCTCGTCGTCCGACCCGGCCTGGTCCTGATCGCCACCGCCCTCGTCCTGGGTCTCTTCGCCTTCTCGCTGACCGTCGCCGACGCCGCCCCCCGGCGCTCGACCACAGCTGGCCAGGTCTCTCCGGATCGCTCGGTCCGCGCCGGTGCCCACAGCACCATCACCCCCGTCATCGGCGAGGCCGTCAGCGAGGGCCCGGACCCCAGCCGCCCCGAGGACGTCAACGTCGTCCCGGTGATCGGCGAGCCGGCGACCGAGGTTCCCGACCCGAGCCGCCCGGAGGACGTCAACGAGCCGGCCTCCCGGACGATCCGCCGCTAAGCTCCCCGGTCAGCCGATCGACCCACCCCACGGTGGCCGATCGGCCGATGTCGCGCTACAC
>JACCVE010000278.1 GCA_013698285.1 Chloroflexia bacterium
CGCAATCCTGTGGTCAAGCGGAAGTCGAGCGGGCCAACTGAGGTGCCGTCGCAAAGAACCATGCACGTCGCGAAGGCGACCCCATCACCGGCACGTACTTCGATGCCCCGCGGCACAAAGCTGATAGTGCCGCGCGGATTGATGGAGAAGAAGTCCCACTGCTCGACGGAGGCATCGATGCCTCTCTTGGTGTCCACAACGTCGAACATCAGCAGATCGGGAGAATGATGTGCGAGGACCGTATTGCGATCACCATCGCTGACCGCGCCGCCCAATCCTCGATGATGGTGCGGACTTGGGCCTCGTCGCTTGCCAGGGGTTTCCCCCCTTGTTCTGGCGAGGAGATGGTCAGGGCTTCAGCCCGAGCGACGCCTTGCCGCTCGCCGGATCGAACGGGTCCGAGCCGTGGTCGTGGACGATCAGCCAGCGGCCGCCGATGCGGCGGACGCCGAGCGTCGTGCGAAACCACATGTCGACCTCGCTGCCAGTCTTGAGCGTGCCCGTGACATGGCTGAGGTCGTGGCTGAACCCGACATTTCCGTCGACCGCGACCTGCACGCCGCGGTCCTCCCCCGCGATCGGGCCGTCGTAGCTCGCCACCCATTCGACCGCTCGCTGGCGCGTGGCCGCCTTGCCTGTGCTGCGGAGAGGATCGACGACGTCGAATGTCACGACATCGTCGGCGACAGCGGCGATCAACGCATCGGCATCGCCGGCATGAACCGCCTCGGCGCGGGCGTCGATGGTCGCACGGATCGCTGCTTCGCTCGGCGTATCGTTGATATCGTCAATCCTCGTATTCGAGCCGCGGATACCAATCTGTGCCGCGACCCTCGGGCGTCGTGTCGAGGATGATCCACAGCGGGTTCATGTCGGGGGCATTGTGCGGATCCTGACCGGGATCGGCCATCTCCATATTGCCCTCGGAGCTGTAGAAATGCCGGATGACGCCGTCCTTGCGCGTGAAGACGGTGTACGCGGGCATGTCGGCGTCGCGACCGCCGACGAAATCCTCCGTGAAGTCACCGCTCGGGTCCGAATAGAGCTTGAGGTTCTTCCAGCCGCGCTCACGCCCATATGCCGCGATCCGCTCATGGGGCGACCGCGCGACGACGATCAGGGCGATCCGCTGCTCGAGGTGTGGGACCTCGCCGTCCCATGCGCTCAGCTGCGACGTGCACATCGGGCACCCCTCCTGGCGCTGCGGGCCGTACATCATGCTGTAGACGACCAGCGTGTCGTGATCGCCGAACAGCTCTTCGAGGCCTACCTCGCCATGCTCTCCTACGAAGCGATAACCTTTCGCGACTTCTCCGCCGGGCGGCAGTGCGCGTCGCATCTCGCCGACACGCCAGATATGGCGGCGAAGTTCGATTTCCTCAGCCATCAGCGTGTCGCGCGCTTGCCGATACTCACCGCTTTCGTTCGGAAAACGCACGTCATTCTTCTTTACGAGTTCCTCGGCTGGTACGAGCGTTGTTTTGGTTGTCATAGTGATCACTCCTCCGGTTATTGTGCAGATAGAGTCGGTCATGCTTGAATTGGGACTGCACCCCCAAACAGCGGACCTCGGTGAGAGACAACCTCTCTCGATGAGGCGGTAGACTGGCCGCCAGATGAGGGAGAACGAGACGGGACGCGGACGAACGTTCAGCCGGGAGTTCAAGCTGGCGGCCGTGCGCCAGGTCGTGGTCGAGGAGCAGCGGCCCTCCCATGCGGCCCCCGCGTCAGAGGCGGATCACCGACCGCAGGGTCTCGCCGCGCTCCATCGCCGCGAAGGCCGGTTCGACATCGTCGAGGCCGATCGTCTTGGTCACGACCCGGTCGAGGTCGAGGCGGCCCTGGCGGTACCACTCGGCCAGCATCGGGAAGTCGCGGGTCGGGAGGCAGTCGCCGTACCAGGAGACGCGCAAGGAGCCGCCCAGGTCGAAGAATCTGCCGACCGGCAGCTCCATCGTCGCCGAGGGGCCGGCCACCCCGATGATCACGCAAGTGCCCGCCAGGTCGCGGCAGAAGAGGGCGGTCTGGAGGGTGTCGATCCGGCCCGCGGCCTCGAACGAGTGGTTGACGCCGAAGCCGCCGGTGATCGCCTTGATCGCGGCGACCGGGTCGCCCTCCCGCGCGTCGACCGTATGGGTGGCGCCGAACTCCTTGGCCCAGGCCAGCTTGCGCGGGTCGACGTCGACCCCGATCACCGTGGTCGCCCCGGCTAGCAGGGCGCCCATGATCACCGAGTCTCCCACCCCGCCGCAGCCGATCACGGCGACGCTGTCGCCCGCCTGCACATTCGCCGTGTAGAGCGCCGCCCCGACGCCGGTCATCACGCCGCAGCCGATCAGGCTCATCTGCTCCTTGGGCAGCGCGGCATCGACCGGGATCGCCTGGTGGGAGTGGACCACGGTCCGGTCGCAGAAGGTGCCGATGCCGAGGATGGGGGTCAGGGCCACGCCGTCGTGGGTGAGCATCCCCGGCTTGGCGTTCAGCGACGCGGCGCAGAGGTGGGGCTTGCCGGCCAGGCAAAATCGGCAGGCGCCGCAGGGCGCCCGCCAGGCCAGGATCACGTGGTCGCCCTCGGCGACGTTGGTGACGCCCTCGCCGGCGCGCTCGATGACCCCGGCCCCCTCGTGGCCGAGCAGGAACGGGAAGCCGGAGGTGCCGAAGACGCCGTTCTTGGCCGAGAGGTCGGTGTGGCAGACGCCGCTGGCCATGATCCGGACCAGCACCTCGCCGGGACCCGGCGGCGCCATCGTGAACTCCTCGATCGCGCTCGGCGCCCCCGGCTCCCGCGCGATCGCCCCCCGGGCCGTGATGCGTTCTGCCCCCGTCGTCGCCATCTCCGTACCTCCCTCGGTATCTCGGGGCACCGGTCGCCGGTGACCGCTCAGGGGCGCATGCTGCGGTGTTGGGGGGCGGCTGTCAAGCCAGACCCGGTCGCTCTCCTCGACCCTGATCTGGGTCCACGCCTCCGCCCACGCCGGGGGTTCCCTCTGACCTCCGGGTGCCACACGAATCCCCGCCAGGGAGCGCGAGGGGCTGGTCTCTCGCTGGGTACCGGCGTGGCAAAGGTGGAGCGGCCGTGCGATGCTCCCCCTCGACGTCACGCTCTCTCAGCATCCGACCGACCTACACAGCGAGGATCGACCATGGCCGAGACGACCGCTTCCCCCACATCCACGACGCCGGCCGCCACGGGGGCGATCCCGGCCAGGCACGAGGTCCCGGTCGAGATGACGTGGGACCTCGCGAGTGTCTTCCCGGACGATGCCGCCTGGGAGCAGGCGTTCGGGGCGGCCGAGGCCCGGCTGGCGGAGATGGCCGCCCACCGGGGCCGACTGGCGTCTTCGGGTGAGGCGCTGCTGGCGGCCCTGACACTTCGGGACGACCTGTACCAGGCGATAGGCCGGGTCTTGGTCTGGGCCGGTCTCCGGTTCTCGGAGGACGCCGGCAACCAGCGGTACGCGGCCGCGGCCGACCGGGCCGGTGGGCTGCGGTCCCGCTTCGCCGCCGCCGTCGCCTGGGTCGATACCGAGATCCTCGACGTCCCCGCCGACCGAGTCGCGACGTGGGTGGAGGGGACCACCGGTCTGGCGGCCTATCGTCATGCCATCCGACGGGTCCACGACCGCCGCGACCACATCTTGCCGGCCGGGACCGAGGAACTGCTGGCCCGCGTCAGTGATGCCCTCAACACCCCGGGCACGGTCCACACGATCCTGGAGGACAACGACCTGCCCTTCGGCACGGTCACCGGCGAGGCGGGCGAGACGGTGCCCCTCTCGCAGGGCAACGTCGAGCGGTACCTGGCCAGCCGGGATGCCCGGGTGCGGCGGGAGACCTGGGACACCGCGGCCGACGCCTACCTCGGGTTCGCCGATACCTTCGCCGCCGCCTATGGCGGCAGCGTCAAGCGCGATGTCTTCTACGCCAACACCCGCGGCTACGGCTCGGCGTTGGAGGCCGCCCTGGCCCCGAACCAGATCCCGGTCGAGGTCTTCCAGACCCTGGTCGACACCGTCCGCGCCAACTACCCGACCTGGCAGCGGTATTTCCGGGTCCGGCGCCGCTTCCTGGGCGTGGAGACGTTGACCCCGGGCGACCTCGCCGCGCCGCTGGCCACGGACGCGCCGCGCATCCCCTTCGCCGAGGGCGTCGAGCTGGTCCTCGCCTCGCTGGCGCCGATGGGGGAGACCTACGTCGAGATCAATCGCCGGGGCATCGCCGACCGGTGGGTCGATGTTCTCCCGAACCAGGGGAAGGGAGGCGGTGCGTTCAGCGGCGGCACGAAGGGCACCTTCCCCTTCATCAGCATGAACCACCACGACGACATCGAGAGCGTCAGCACCCTGACCCACGAACTGGGCCACTCGCTTCACACCTACCACGCCACCCGCTCACGGCCGATGGCCTACTGGCCCTACTCGATGTTCACCGCCGAGACCGCGTCGAACCTGCACCAAGCCCTGCTTGGCCGCTACCTGCTCGATCGCGACGCGGGCTGGGACTGGACGGTGACGGTGTTGGAGGAGCGGATGTCGAACTTCCTCCGCTACCTCTTCACGATGCCGATCCTGGCCCGCTTCGAACTGGACTGCCACGCCCGGGTCGAGCGCGGCGAGGCCCTCACCGCCGGGCAGATGGGGGAGACCCTGGCGGGCTTCTACGCCGAGGGGTACGGCGACGCGGTACGCTTCGACCCGGTCCGGACCGGCATCACCTGGGCCCGGTTCAGCCACCTCTACACGCCGTTCTACGTCTTCCAGTACGGGACCGGCATCGCGGCCGCCTCGGCCCTGGCCGAGAAGATCGTGACGGACGGCGAACCGGCCCTGGCCCGCTACATCGCCCTGCTCGAGGCGGGCGGCGACGGCTACCCGATCGACCTCCTGGCCGAGGCCGGGATCGACATGCGCTCACCCGAGCCGGTCGAGCGCGCCTTCGCCCTGCTGGCGAGCTACGTCGACCGTCTGGAGACCCTGGCCGCCGAACGGGGGTTGTGACCGTGCGGCCCGGGTAGTGGGGTGCCGTTGCGGCGGCTCCTGGGGGTCCGCACATTTTGTAGCCGCTTGCTGCGCCCAGTTACCAAACGCCATGTCCAGATCGGAACAGGCGGTCCTCGTGGAGGGAGCAGCAAGCGGCGCCCCTCCAAAAACGCGGGAATCGCCTGGATCGGTGTTGGTCAACGACAGTTCCGGTTCAGAACGTCGCGTCGAACAGGGCCCACCGCAGGAAGTAGACGAGGAAGGCGGCGGCGATCACGTACATCGCCGGGTGGACGGTGCCCGCCCGGCCCCGGGCGACCTTCAGCAGGACGTAGCTGACGAAGCCGGCCCCGATGCCGTTGGTGATGTTGGTCGTGAAGGGCATCACCAGCATCGTCAGGACCACCGGAACGCCCTCCTCGAAGTCGTCCCAGGCGATGGGGCGGCCCAGGGCGCCGGAGCCACTCTCGCGGCCACCGAGGACGCCGACCATCAGGCAGCCGACCACGATCAGGGCCGGGGCGGTGGCCGCCGCCGGGATGGCGGAGACGACGGCGACGAAGGGGAGCGAGAGCAGGAACAGCAGCCCGGTCACCACCGAGACGAGGCCGGTCCGGCCGCCCGCCTCGACCCCGGCCACCGACTCGATATAGGAGGTCGAGGAGGAGGCGCTCATCGCCCCGCTGATCGCGGCGGCGGCCGAATCGACCAGGAGCGGCTTGCGGGCGTCGATGAACTGCCCCTCGTCGTCCAGGTAACCCGCCCGGCTGCCGACCCCGACCAGGGTGCCCATCGTGTCGAAGAAGTCGGCCAGCAACAGGCTGAAGACGACCAGGATCGCGGTCAGGATGCCCAGCTCGCCGATGAAGCCAAACGAGAATTCCCCGATCAGGCCGAAGTCGGGGCCGGCCAGCGGCTCGTCCGGGAAGGTCGCGACGTTTCCCGGGACGACGAAGGCGATCGCGGTGGCGGCCAGGATGCCCCAGAGGATGCCGCCCCGGACACCGCGGGCGACCAGCACCAGGGTGATCGCCAGCCCGGCCATCGCCACGAAGATCGGCCAGGTGTTCAGCGGCAGCAGCTCCGGCAGCCCGGCGCCGCCGACGCCCGCGACCCCGGCATTGCGCAGGCCGATGAACAGGATGAAGAAGCCGATCCCGACCGAGATGGCCTGCTTCAGCGCCAGCGGTACCACGTCGAGGACGTATTCCCGGATGCCCAGCAGCACGAGCAGCGTGATTACCAGCCCCTCGGCGACCACGACCCCCATCGCCTGCGGGAAGGTCAGGCCCATCGAGCCGACCAGGGTGAAGGCGACGATCGCGTTCAGGCCTAATCCCGGGGCGATCGCGATCGCCCGGTTGGCGTAGAGGCCCATCGCGATCGTCAGCAGCCCGGCCGCCAGGCAGGTCACCGTGGCGACCTGCCGTACGTCGAGCCCGCCGCCGCCCAAGTTCAAGATGCTGGGATTGACGGCGATGATGTAGGACATGACCATGAA
>JACCVE010000297.1 GCA_013698285.1 Chloroflexia bacterium
GCGTCCGGCGCCTCGACATCGGCGATGAGCGGGGCTTCCGGCATGTACTTCGGCAGCTCGTCCGCGAGCACGACCAGCGGTCGCGTGTCCCCCGCTGTCATGGTCCCCAGCTCGCTGTCGTAGGGCATGATGTGGATGTCCGCCTCGCCGGCGATCACCGCGTTGGTGGCCTCCCCCGATCCGGCGAACCCCGTCGCCAGCTTGTTGGGGATGTCGTAGGCCTTGGCAAAGACGGTGGCGGCGATGTAGTCGCTGGCACCGGGACCCGTGGCGACGAACTGCACCGGCTCGGAGGCGCCGACCAGGTCCTCGAGGGTCTGCAGCTCGCTGTCGCCGCCGGCCAGGACGACCTCCGCGGGGGCGGCGATGCGGCCGATCCAGGAGAACTCCTTGAGGTCGAACTCGACCCCCTCCGCGCCGGCGACCTGCGAGCTGACCACGCCGGGCATGTTCATGATCTGGATGCGGGTTCCGTCGGGCTCGGCGATCGCGGTCTTGTTGGTCGCGAGGATGCTGCCGGCCCCCGGCTCGTTGAGGACGGTGACCCGGGCACCCAGGCACTCCTCCAGGTACGGGGCGATCGTCCGCGTGTAGACGTCGTAGCCACCGCCCGGATCGAAGGGGACGACGAAGTTGATTGCCTCGCCCTCGAAGGGGTTCTCACCGCCGTCCGCCGGCGCCGCGCCGCCGTTCCCGCCGTCCGATGAGCACCCCGCGATCGCGGCCACCAGCGCCCCGGCCAGGGCGACCCGCCCGGCCACTCGCTTCTTCATTCCGGATCTGACCACCACGTGCGTTCTCCCTGCCGAGATCGGATGCACGACGCCGAGAGGCTCAGGCCGCCTCATGGTGGGCGGTGCCACTCCATCTTAACCCTAGGGGCAATTGTTTCCGTTGTCCAGTGCTTTACTCTGGTCAGCAGAGACCCTGGCTGTCAGTTCATGTGCGAGCCGCCGTCGACCACCAGCGTCTGGCCGGTGATGTAGCCGGCGAGATCCGAGCAGAGGAAGGCCACGGCGCCCGTGACGTCCTCGGGTTGCTGCGCCCGCTTGATCGAACGCCGTGCGATCTGAGCCGCGAGCTGCTCGTCGGTCGACTTCTCCAGGCTCGCGTCCGACCAGGTGAAGCCGGGCGCGACGGCGTTGACTGTGATGTTGCGGTCGCCGAGTTCCCGTGCCATCGCCTTGGTCATGCCCACGACCGCAGCCTTCGACGTGACGTAGTGGAGCAGCAACGGCGACCCCCGGAAGGCGATCGCCGAGGCGATGTTCACGATGTGGCCGCCCCCGCTCGCCGAGAGTGACGGCAGCAAGCGCTTCGAACAGTTCCACACCCCGGCGACGTTCACCCGCTGGACGCGGTCCCACTCCTGCTCGTCGATGTCCTCGAGTGGCGTCGGCCTGAGTCCGGCGTAGATCGCCGCGTTGTTCACGAGGAAGTCCAAGGAGCGGCCCGCGACGTCGATGTGCTCGACGAGCGGATCGATGCCCGCCGACGTCCCCACGTCGACGCGGACCGCCGCGGCCTCACCGCCGCGACCTCGGATCGTCTCGGCCGTCCGGGCGGCCGTCTCCAGGTCGATGTCGGCCACGATGACGTGAGCGCCGAGGTCGGCCATAAATATGCAGATCGCCTCCCCGATACCGCGTCCCCCTCCCGTGACAACGCCGGTTCGCCCGGCCAGGTGCAGATCTCCCATGCGATCACTCCACCGTTCCGACGCCGAGCGCCCAGTGCGGCCCGGGGTCCTCGTCACGCATCGACATCGCGACCAGCTTCTCCTTGGTGAAGACGTCGACGAGCCCGCGGAAGTGCGAGCCGCCGCTCTTCTGGGCCGCTCGCAACGGCATGTGCGGGTCGCCCAGCCGGCTCGTGCCGATCCAGACGGTGCCCGCCTCGATGCGGTCGGCCACCCGGAACGCGCGCCTCAGATCCGCGGTCCAGACGTTCGACGCCAAGGCGTGCTGCGAGTCGTTGGCGAGCGCGACCGCGTGGTCCTCGTCGGTGAACGGGGTCACGCAGAGCACCGGACCGAAGACCTCCTCCTGGAAGACGTCGGCGTCCGGCGGGACATCGGCGAAGATCGTGGGCTCGAAGAAGTACCCGGCCAGACCGTCCACGCGCCCCCCGCCGTGAACGAGCCTGGCCTGTTCCTTACCGCTCTCCACGAGCGCCGCCACCTTCTCCAGACCGCGGCGCGACGCAAGCGGCCCGACGT
>JACCVE010000309.1 GCA_013698285.1 Chloroflexia bacterium
GAAGGGTTCGAGCTGCTCCGCGAGGCCTTCCCGGCCGGCGACCTGGCCCCGACCAATGTCTATGTCGTCATGCCGGAGGGTACCGACCTCTTCGACCCGGCCACGCTAGCGCGGATTGACCAGATCACCCTCGCCCTCGCCGCCGCGGATGGTGTCTCGGCGGTGTCCGGGCCGAGCCGCCCCTTTGGCACCGTCGGGGGACCGGGCGCGGACCAGGTCGCGGCGGCGGCGGCTAGCGTGCCCACCCCGGTGCGGGACACGATCAGGGCCGGCGAGGACCCGGCGGCGAGCGGTGCCCCGGCCGACCCATCGCTCGGAGAGGCGATCGCCCTCTACGCGGTCAGCGCGGGCGCCGTCTCGCGGGGCGGCAACATCGCTGCCCTGGCGGTGACGCTCGACGAGAATCCCTATGGTCCGGCCGCCCTGTCCTCGGTGCCCGACCTCCGCGACACCGCCCGCGACGCCGCGGTGGCAGCCGGCCTCGACCGAGAGGCGATCCTGGTCGGCGGCGAGACGGCGACCGCCTACGATACCAGGGCGGCCAACGACCGGGACACGCTGGTCGTCCTGCCCCTGATCCTCCTCGCCATCGGCGTCATCCTCGGCCTGCTGCTCCGGTCGCTGGTGGCCCCGCTCTATCTGCTGGCGACGATCGTCCTCTCCTACGCCGCCACCCTCGGCATCTCGACCTTCGTCTTCATCACCGTGCTGGGCCAGGAGGGCGTGAGCGGCGGGACGCCATTTTTCCTCTTCGTCTTCCTCGTCGCCCTGGGAGTGGACTACAACATCTTCCTGATCGTCCGGATCCGGGAGGAAACCGGACGACACGGCCTGGCGGCCGGCACCCGGCGCGCCCTGGGGCGGACCGGCGGCGTCATCACCTCGGCCGGCCTGATCCTGGCCGGCACCTTCGGCGCACTGATGACCCTGCCGCTGCAGGACCTCTTCCAACTCGGGTTCTCGGTCGCCCTCGGGGTCCTCCTCGACACGTTCATCATCCGCTCATTGATGGTCCCGGCCATTGTCCTCCTGCTGGGGCGTTGGAACTGGTGGCCCGATGTTAAGAGCGCCGGTGGCCTCTCGCGAACGGCCAGGGACGGGGTTGCCTGGCGGCGTCCACGCGGTACGATATCTGTGATGCCAGGGTCCAGCGAGCGGAGACCTTGACCGTGGCCGCAACTGTCTCCATCGGCCGTCGTCCGTCGAAATAAGTCCTGGCCCTAGCAATGGTCCGATCTGCGTTCTCCGCTCGAAAGGAGCATCACATGGCCCTGCTAGACGGAATTCACCATGTCGCCACCCTCACGGCGGACATTGACCGGCTGATTGATTTTTACCGGCGCGTATTCGATGCACAGGTGACCCTCGACATGGAGGAAGAGGGACTGCGCCATGTGTTCATCGAAGTCGGTCCGACCACGACCCTGCACGCCTTCCAGATTCCGGGGATCGAGGTGCCCCAGGGTGACATCCCGATCTTTCAGCGGGGTCGGCTCGACCACGTCGCCCTGCATGCTTCTAGCGAGGAGGCTTTCCACGAGCTGCGACGACGTGTGATGGCCGAGGGCGTCTCGGACGGGATGGTCATCGACATGGGAAACCTCCTCAACGTCGGCTTCACAGACCCCGACGGTGTTACACACGAGGTCGTCTGGGTCAAACCCGGCGTGCCGATCGAGAGCGGTCGCCGGCGAGCGGAGTGGACGACAGTCGACATGGAATAGGCCATGCCCAATGGTGGATCCGCCCCGTATGCGGCGGGTGAGCGGCGCTCCATCACGGTACAAAGGAAGAGGAATTGGCGAGTGCCATGTACTGCATGAGACCTTCATCGCTCGAGAGCGAACACCGTTCGTGCGCGGGTGGATGCGGCGTGCGATGGTCGAGTGCCGCCCTGACCGTGCACCGACGGACCGAACCCCCACCACGACGTGGTCAGCGGTCGTTAATTCTCCGAGGAGTCCCCCGCGCTAACGCCTATTGGGCAAGGACCCTGGAGGCACGGGCTGAGCTACCGGCCAGCTTTCGTGGCGCGGCGCGGTGATGGGGCGGCCTCGTGGGCGCGGACGGCGGCCACGAGGACGTGTTCCATGAAGGTGCCGATCTCACCCAGGAGGTGGGCGACGCGCTTGGCGGGCAAGTGATCCTCGTCGATCATCCCCATCACCGCCTGGAGCACCGGCTGGCGGAAGTAGAGGAAGGCATCGATGGTATCAGAGATGCTGATGCCCGCCGCCGCGCCTGACACCCCGTACCGATTGGCGATCTGTTCTCCCTCGTGGAGCAGGGTCGCCCGCTGGCCGACCGCCGGGTCGGCGGCATAGCGGATCGCGAGGTCGACCAGGCGTCGTCCGAGCCGTCGATGCTCGTCGAGCGTCGCCTCGCTATAGGTCTGGAACCAACGGCGCTCGCGAGCACCCTCGGTGTGGCGGTCCCCGTAGGCGGAGAGGGAGCGATCGGTGAGTTGGTCCGAATCGAACGACCGGGGTATCGCGGGCGATCCCGGCGCGTCGGCATCGAGGAGGGTTTGGATCGCGGCCCGATCGTAGCGCCGGTGTCCGCCGGGGGTGCGGAACACGGGCACCTTCCCGGCATCACTCCACCGGCGCAAGGTCGTCTGGTCCACCCCGAGCAGCTCGCAAGCGCCGGTGATCGACAACCAAGTCCGCCCCGGAGTGGCTACTGGTGGCAGGACCGGGCTGACCGGCGAGGGCGAAGACCCGGCTAAGGCGGGGGAGTCTACCGGGTCGAGCGCGGGCTTGGGAGGACCGGGGAATGGGTAAGGGCCAGGGCCATCGCCGGATACCGGGCGGGGCGGGACACCGCGACGCGACCGGTGACCGGGATCGATCGGGACCGGCGGGGGATCGGGGCCAACGAGTTCTGTTGGGGCATCGCCGACCGGGCGGGCGGGCGGTCGTGCGCCACCGCCGCGCCGGTTTGGGCCAGGGGATCGGGCCGTCATCGCCGCCCTCCGCGCATCGCGCGGGTCATGCCGCACCACGTCGTGCGACCTCCTGCACCACCGGGACCGGAAGACCCATGGCCACCGGGAATCCCTCTGGTGACCTCCTCCCGACCCTGGGTCGCGCTAGTGTAGCGACGGGGGATGATCTGTCAACGTCGCTCGTCCGGTCCCGACTGGCCGTTGGGCCGCCCGGCTCTCGACTGGCCGCTGGACCGTCCGGTCGCCGGTCTGCCGGACATGATGACCGACGCCCCTGCCGGCCGGTGGACGCAGATCACCCGGCCCGTCACCAGCCGGCCGGTGTGGCGAGACCGCGATCTCAGACCACCCAGAACCCATGGCTGAACAGGACGGTCAGCAGCGTGAGGAGGATCGCCGAGGTGGCGAACGCGAGATCACGGGGCCAACCGCGCCAGCGGGGCCGGGTCAGCACCTCGCCGAGGACGACCCAGACGCCGATCGCCGGCAGCAGGTAGCGGCCCAGGGATACCCAGGTGAACCCGGCGTGGACGACCACGATCAAGGTCGTGAACAGGGCGGTGGCCGGGTCGAGGCGGCGCCAGACGGCCGGCAACGTGATGACGGCCACTACCCCGAGCAGCACATTCAGGACGATCACCAGGTGGCGCGGGTCGCCCCCGAGCGCCTCACCCGGGTGGCGGGTGAAGAGGGTGACGTAGGCACGAAGGTGGTCGTCCCATCCCCCCCAGGTGGCCTGGGCCCGGAAATAGGCGAATGGGGTACCCGTCTCCACCCAGAAGTAGACGGTCGTCACGACGGCACCGAGCGGGGCGAGGGCCGCCGTCGCCAGGAGATCGCGCCGCGACGCCCCACGTCGCCAGGCTCCCAGCAGCAGGGCCGGGACGAGCGCGAGCCCGAACAGGCGCGAGCCAGACGCCAGCCCGGCCAGCCCGGCAGCGACCCACGGCCGGTTTCGCCGGGCGGCGAGCAACGCCCCGGCCGCGAGGGCGAGGAAGAGCGATTCGGAATAGGCGGCATTGAAGAAGAACCCGAACGGGGCCAAGCAGAGCAGGGCGACCACTTGTCGGGCCGCACCCTCCCCGACGTGGTCGGCGGCCAACCGCGCCACGAGGGGGATGGCAAACAGGAACGCGACATTGGCGATCACGATCCCGGCGACCGCCAGGGCGGCGGGGGTGGCTGCGACCCCCGCGACCTCGACGAGGCCTCGCATCAACATGGGATAAAGCGGGAAGAAGCCGACCCCGCCGTGTGGGCTCGGGCTGGTCGGGTCGCCGTACCCGAGCCGGGCCACGGCGACGTAGTGGGCGGTGTCCCACCGGGCCCAGCCGTCGAGGGCGGGGAACCCGGCGAGAAAGGCGTCCGGCAACTGGGCCGGGTAATACCCGAGGCGCGGCAGTGCCCGGAGCGATACCCAGGTGACTAGCCAGAGGATGACCCGGGTCCCGATCGCGATCGCCAGGGCCGCCAACGTCAAGGTCGATGGCCGCCAGGTGGGCCACCCGCGTTCGACCCGGCACCCGAAGGTCGCCAGCGGTGCGGTGGCCGGGCCCGTCGTCAGCCTCGCCGCTGCCGAGATCGCCCGGTCGACTCCATCACCGGCAGCGGGAAACGGGCCGGACGCCGGGTGGGCCGCGCTTCCGAAGCCCGGTGCCGGTTGGCCGCCCGGGTCGGCCACGAGCTTCCCACGTTGCCCGATCCTGAGGTGATTTGGTGGCGGAGGATCACCGGGTCGCGGCCGTGGCGTCGTGGTGATCCTGGCCCGGGGGCCGTGAGCGGTCCGGGGAGGGATGATCCGCGGCTCCCCTAGGCCGTCCCCCGATCCTTCGTCTGCCTGCCCCGCCTCCGGTGACACCGGTGCGATCGAGGCTCTCCCGGCCAGGGATCGAGGGCTGGCGATCGCCGGTTGCCCGGCCGCCACGGCATCGGCCCGGCCGGGCGCGTTACCGGGGTCAGGGGCGAGGACGTGGGCGGGAGGAGGGCCGGAGAGGTCGGTCACCAAGGCGCTCAGGCGTTCCGGATGGCTTCGAGGTCTTCCGGGCCGTAGTCATCGGTGCCCTCGGCGGCCTCGAACCAGTGGCGCCACAGCTCGTCGAGCCGCTGGTCCGAAGCGGCTTCGAAAGCCGCCAGGAGATCGGCGGGGGTGGCGACGTCAAACCGGTAGGCGGCGGTGTAACGAGCCAGTCCCGCGATGAAGGCCTCTTCCCCGATCTCCTCCCGGATGGCGTGGAACCCCAATGCCGCCTTGCCATAGACGGCGACGACGTAGGCCCCGTCGCTGGCGAACGCGTCCGTTGGCTGGTCGACGATCACGTCGCCGGGCCCGAAGAGGCGGTCCAGGTAGGGTCGCTCCAGTTGGCGGGCCCGCTCCGCGGCGGCCACCTCCGTGTCGTAGGCGGCCGCGTAATAGACCTCGGTGGACATGTAGTTGGCCAAACCCTCATCGATGAAGGCATCTTGGTACTGGTCATTGCCGACCAGGCCGAAGAACCACTGGTGGGCCACCTCGTGGACCACGATCGTCTCCAGGAAGGTGGGGGGGTCGTCCGGGGCATCGCGCTCCTGGTCGTAATACGATCCACCGATGAACATCAGTTGGGGAAACTCGACACCGGCCGCCCCGTTGCGGACCGTGAGGTCGACCAGGTCCATCTCCTCGTAGGGATAGGGACCGAACAGGTCGTTGTAGAGCGCCAGGGAGCGGGCGCCGTAGTCGAGCACCAACTCGCCACCCCGGGCATGCTCCGGGTTGTAGAACGATTGGACCAGCGTCCCGTCGACCTCGATCGTGGCGACCTCGTAGTCGTCGTCCAGCACCATCGTCAAGTCTCGCACCGGCCCGGTGACGATGCGGTGGCGAGACGTGCCGTCCTCGCTCGCCTCGACCACCGCCGTGCCGGTGCTGACCAGCACCAGGTCGTCCGGCGCGGTGATGTTCGCCTCGAAGAGGGCGATGTTCGAGAAGATCACGTCTCCGAAGGTGCTCGGTGCCTCCAGGTTCCAGTCGCTATCCGCGCCTCGCCCCGCCAGGAGCGGTAGCCAGTGGGCGAGGACCAGGGTCCCTCCCTCCGGTTGGTAACTGAACAGGCCGTAGCTCTGTTCCGGAGCGGTAGGGACCGCGGTCCGGAACAGGTAATCGATGTCGATTCGCTCGCCAGGACCGAGCGGGGCGGGCAGGGCGACCTCGGCCACCGTGTCGGCCTGGCTCAGGACCGGTTCAACCGGTCGGCCACCGACGGTCACCTCCCGCATCAGCATCGCGCCCTCGGCATATCGGGGGTCGTTGGCATAGAGCCGGAAGTAGACGGCCTCGACCGGCTCGTCGCCCCCGTTAACGAAGGCCAGGGCGACCGACCCCGTGATCCGCGACGGGGTCGTCCCGGTCGCCAATTCAACCGTGGCATCGATGGCGTAGTGAGAGATCGCCCCCGCCGTCTGGTCGATCACCGCCTGGCGATAGGGGCGGAGGACCGGGTCGTAGAGGACATACTCGTCGATCGCGTCCAGGGTGCCGGGTGGGCCGGGAATCGGTGTCGCCTGAGCGGCGACCATCCCAGGGCACCCGGCCAAGATGGCGATGACCGCCAGCACGGCTACCATTCGCTTCGTCGCCCGGGACCGTGAGTCCCTCATCGTCGTTCCTCCCAAGTATCGCCCAGCGGGTCGGCCGGCGCGTGCTGATACGGTACGCTTGCGGTCGTTTCGTGCCCGGGGTCGGGCGATGCCCAAGGTGGTCAGGGGCGACTCCGATGTGGATCGGTCATCGTGAAGGCGACGTCGCTGTCGATCACGCTACCCATCGTGACGTTGGTCCGGGCGAGCCCACCGGACCAGGGGAGACGGAGCTTCCCCGGGGGATGACCCGGGCAGGAGAGCACGGCTGGCCGGACGCCCTGGTCATCGCCCGTGACGACCTCGACCGCGTGATCGCACACCTCCGTGCTGCCCTGCCCAACGAGGGGGTTGCCCTGCTCGCGACGGCGACGGGGTGGTCGGGCGGGCTCCTCCGGGTGACGAGGTTCGTTCCGGGGACGAATCTGGATGCCTCGCCGACGCGGTATACAATGGATCCGCGAGAGGTGATCGATGCGCTGTCGGAGTTCGAGCGCCTGGGCTGGCGACTCGGGGTCATCGTGCATTCTCACCCGGCGACACCGCCCGTCCCTTCGCCAATCGATCGCCACGAGGCGTATTATCCCATGGCGCTGGCGATGATCGTCTCGTTCGCGACACCGACCCCCGTGATCGGGGTGTGGCGGATGGACGACCCGGCCGGGCCGGTCGCGGGCCGGTTGGTCATCGGGGGCGGAGAATAAGGGATTCGGTTGATACCGTCGGTAGAACTGAATCCCGGCCATGGGCCGGTGAGGGCAGGGCATGAGCGCGTGGTGAGCCGGTTCGACGAGGCCAAGGACCCGATCCCGACCCTGCCCCCAGCGTCGGCCCGGTGCCGGGAGACCAGGGTGGCCCGTCCGGGCGGCGGGAAACGACGCGTCACGAGGCGATGGGATCGGGGGTCGGCGTGACGACGGGGACTGGGACATCGCACCACGCTCCGGACGAGATCGTGGCCGCGCTCGCCGCGATGCCGGGCCAGATCGACCGCTCCCTGGACGGCCAACCCGACGAGGCGCTGGTCCGGCCAGCCCGTGACGGGGGCTGGGGAGTGGTCGAGATCATGCCTCACTTGCGCGATTGGGAGGAGATCTTCCTGCAGCGTGTCCGCGCGATCCTGACAGAGGACCGGCCGTTCCTAGAATCCTACGACGACGAGTTGTGGGTGATCGAGCGCGACTACCGTGGCCAGGACACCGCCTCGACGCTCGACCAGTTTCGGCAGGTCCGGGAAGAACTGGTCGAGATGCTCCGGGACCTCCCGGCAGAGGCCTGGCACCGGACCGCCGAGCATGAGGTCCATGGTCCGATCACCCTGCTCTGGCTCGCCGGCCAGATCGCGAGTCACGATGCCGAGCACCGCGAGCAGGTCCGGGACGCCTTGGCCTGACGTGTCGCACCGCGCCGAGGCGCCCGGTGCCTATTGCCCATACCATGGGCCGGAGAGAAGGGACACGCGTGGTGCAGACCCAGACCCCATACCAGACCCACACGCCTTCGTCGGGGATGATCACCCCCACTGGTGATTCCGGGGAGGAGTCGCCGGACATCGCGGCCCCCAGGTCCGGCCGCCCCGCGGTGGCGACCGTACCGGTGACGGACCTCGACAACGGTTCCCTGGTCCTGCGCCTGTCATTCACGATCAACCACCTGTCGCGGTGGCTCTCTCCTATCCACGACCCGGCTCCCCTGCTGCGGGCGACCCGGCGGGGCGAGCCCTCGGTGATGGGTCTGCTGCTCGAGATGCGCGACGAGGAGCGACGCGTCTTCCCGAAGCTCCACCAAATCTCCGTCCAGACCAATCCGGATCTCGACCGCTTGCCCCCGTTCGCCCTGACGGCGGCCGAGCTGGCACACGACCGGCAGCGGATCCCACTCGAGGTGATGGCGGAGTTCCGCCGCCTGCGCCAGAGTACCTGCTCTCTGCTGCGGAGTCTGGTCGACGCGGCCTGGGAACGGCCGGGTACCAGCCGCCAGGGACACAATTGGACGATCAGGACCCTGGCCGAGCACCTGGCGGCCCATGACCTAACGCTCCTCGCCGATATGGACACCACGCTCGACCGGTCCGGCGCCCGCGAGGGGATCGCGGCGATCTCCCGCGTGCCCCTGGCCGAGATGCTGACCCTGGTCCCGGTCCGTACCCGGCACGGTCGCTGATGGACCCAACGGCGCCCGGCCCGGAGGGCCGGTCGGAGGGCACGGCAGGCTATTCATCCGCCCCGTCCCAGACCGGCATCCCGGCGGCAGCCGACGCGGCCCAGCTCGGCCGGGACTTCTTCCTCGCCCTCGACCGGCGGGATCCCCGGCGACTCCGGGCGACGCTTGCCGACCACGCCAGTTTCCGGGCCCTCCCCCACCAGCCGCCCGTCCGGCTCGCCGACGACATCGTGGCCTACTTCGGCGGTGTGGTCTCGTCGTACCCGCTAGCCCGGTGGGAAGTGAGCGACGTGATCGGCGAGGGCGACCGGGCGGTGGTCCAGTTCCTGATCCGTGAACCGTCCGACCGGTGGGGCCGTGAGGTCGTCTCGGAGCAGGTCGCCGTGGTCCGGACCAGCCAGGGCCAGATCGTCAGCATCGTCGGCTACTACGACAGCGCCGAATTCCGTAGGGCCTTCTGGGAAGAGTGATCGGCACACACGACGCCCGATGCTCGTTCAGCGCCGCTATGGTACTTTTTGCGCTCCGAGGATCATAGTGTTCGTCGTTATGATACGTGACGTCCCTTAGGGAGCGACCTTGTGGAAAGAGTCGGTGCGAGATGCCGCCCCTGGCCAGGTGATCAGGTCGCTCGCGGGCCATCGGACGTACCGACCCGATCCTCTGCCACCGACCCTTACCTTCAGCATCGAACTCGTGCATCTCCTGTCCGAGGCTGATCGGGCTCTGGGTGAACTGGCCGGGTTGGGTCGGATGATTCCCAATCCACACCTGCTCATCCGGCCATTTCTCCGGCGCGAAGCCATCCTCTCCAGCAGGATCGAGGGGACCCAAACCGACCTGGAACAACTGCTCCAATTCGAAGTGCAACCAGCGAAAGATCCTCCGGGCAGTGATGCCCGAGAAGTCGGCAACTAAGTACTGGCCCTTGAACACGGACTGCGGCGGCTCCCGGAACTCCTCGTCTCACTCCGCCTGATCCGGGAAGTCCATGGTGTCCTGATGACGGGAGTGCGAGGGGGCGATCGGCAACCTGGCCAGTTCAGGACTATCCAGGACTTCATCAGTGACGGTGGCGGGGGAATCGAGTCGGCCCGGTTCGTCCCGCCAGGGCCGATGGACCTCGATCGCGTCCTCTCCGACGTCGAACGGTACGTCGGGAGACCGCACGAACTTCTCCTGCTCGTCTGGCTCGCCCTCGTCCAGTATCAATTCGAGACGATCCACCCATTCGAGGATGGCAATGGACGCATCGGTCGTCTCCTGATCTCCTTGCTCCTCGTCGAGCGGCAGGCCTTGTCACAACCGTTGCTCTCTCTCAGCGCGTTCTTCGAACGAAACCGGTCCCCTACTACGATCTCCTCCTCGGCGTAAGCCGGGACGGGGTCTGGGAGGCATGGATTGCTTCTTCCTGCGAGGTGTGCAGCAACAGGCAGTGGGCGCCGTGCGTCGGGCGGCGCTCCTCCTCGACTTGTGGGCGGACTATCGAGCCAGCCTCCAAGCCACGGGAGGGTCTGGTCGGTTGCTCGCCCTCCTCGACTCGGTGTTCGCCGATCCGCTCGTGACGGCACGTCGAGTGAGCGAGCGTCTCGACGTGACGCCGCGATCAGCGCGGCAGAATATCGACCGATTGATCGACGCGGGCATCCTGACGGAGATCACCGGCCGGCAACGCGACCGGATGTACATCGCCCGGGACATCGTCGCGATCATCAATCGCGACGCATAACCTATCGACGAATGGCCCTCCATCGATTACCATCGAATCTTCGATGGGTATCGATGATTGGAGGTGTGCCATGGAGGGGCTTGGTCCAAGGGGTGAACCAGCGTTCGATGCCGAGCGGTTGGCGGCTGCGTTCCGGGTGTTGGCCGACCCGACCCGGCTGCGCATACTGGGGCGGCTGGCCGAGGGTACGCTATCGGGGGCCGAGTTGGGACGGGCCCTGGGCCTGACGGCGCCGACGATCA
>JACCVE010000312.1 GCA_013698285.1 Chloroflexia bacterium
CCACCTCGCCGGGACCGACCTCCACGATTGTCTCGCCCAGGGTGAAGGTGCCTCGCCCGGCGTGGACGACGATGACTTCTTCGACACTGTGGCGATGGAGACGTGTGCCTTGCCCGGGGGGTGTTTCACCCAGGACCAGCGTGAGGTGGGCCAACCCGAAGGCGCGACCTTCGAGCAGACGCTCCCCCGGAATCGGGCCGCGACCCACCGGGGTCAGCAGCGGCAGGTCCTCTCGCAGTACCACGCCGTGCGTCATGTGCTCTCCTGGTCGGCGACGGCAAACCGCGGCGATGCGCATTCGTCAACGCCGCCAACCACGGTCGATGAATTCTCGGTGAAGGTCATGATAGCCCCGTAGAGAGAATGCCACCGGTCGCCCCCCGCAAGTTGCCGACTACGGAGTGGCGGATGCGCCGGGCACCGCTGGTCGCGGCCATGAAGCTGTCTCGACCCACCCCGGCCGGTGATCACGGCCAGACGGTGGTCGCGTCAGGAGTGAGCGTGGTCGGGCACCTGACCCGCGCGATGCGGTCTCTCCGCTGGGTCCTCCGACCGGCGCACGCCTAACCCGCATCCGCATGACGGGAGATGGCCGACGCGGACCCCCGCACGACCACGCCGCGATGAACCCTTCCACCAGCCAGCTCCCCATGGGCAGGTGCGGGCTGGTGTTGGGTCACCTGATGGCGATCCAAGTGACTCCCGCCGACGCCTAGGAGCGGGCCCAGGTCGGGGCCCTGGCCGACGAGGTCCAGGCGATCACGGGCAACCACGTCGAGCTGGCGTATGTGGACCAGAGCTTGTTATGGACTTTGAGCGGCGAGGGTAACGAGACGATGGAGCATCAGGCTGGCACAGGCGACGAAGTGCAGCACCGCGACCGTTTCCGGCAACCGTTCATCGTCCCGGGCGAGGCGGCGGAACCGGCTCGCCCAGGCGAAGGACCGCTCGACGACCCAGCACCGTGGCAGCAGCACGAAGCCCCGCTTGGCCCCCGGCAGCTTGACCACCTCGAGCTGGATGCCCCGCGCCACCGCCTCGGTGGCCGGGATCGCGCCGGTGTAGCCCTGGTCGACGTAGGCGATCTCCACCGACTCCCCGGTCGCGACTTGGACGGCCGCCGCCAGCGCCCCGACCTGGGCCCGGTCCTGGTCGTCGGCCGCCATGACCAGCACCGCCAGCAGGTGGCCCAGGGTGTCAACGGCGACGTGGACCTTGCTGCCCTGCTTCCGGTTATAGCCGTCGTAGCCGGCCCGGCCCCCGCTCTCGGGCGTGCTCTGCAGGGTCCGACTGTCGAGGATCGCGGCCGTGGGCTCGTCTGGGCGAACCTGCAGCCAGCGCAGCAGGAGGCGGAGATCGTGGACCATGGCGTCGAAGCTGCCCGTCGCCAACCAGCGCCGGGCCTGCTGGTAGACCGCCGCCCAGGGCGGGAAGTCGCCGGGCAGGTAGCGCCACGGCGCCCCGGTGTGCACGATCCAGCGCAGGGCGTTGGAGACCTCTCGCGGGTCGTGGACGCGTTGGGGCGCGTCAGTGCGCATCAGAGTCAGGTACGGGGCCACGATGGCCCACTCGTCGTCCGGGACATCTGTCGGGTACGGCTTGCGGGGTGTGGGTGAGCGTTCCATGCCCCAAGCGTACCAAGTTCATAACAGGCTCTAGGGAGATGGGAACCAGCGAACCGCCCCCGGTGCCATCCCAGGCGGCGGCGAGCGGGGAGAACAGGAGTCACCCGTGGTCCCTTCCTCAATTCGCGGTCCGGCCCGATCGTGGCCGTGGGGGAGCGTCTGGCTTGGCCTAGTACCGTATGCCCTGCTGCCACCGGCCGGGGTGCTCGGCCTCCAAGCGTGGCGCTCCCAGTCCACCGGAGCGCTCCGGCTCGGGGTGTCCATCGGCGCGGTCGGGCTCGTCGCCATCGTCGTCGTCTTCCACCGACTGGCCCTGGCGGACACCCGTCGCCTGCACCGGATCCGCACCGTCGCCGCCGAGCGGCTGGCACGCCTCAACGCCGATCTGACCGTCGCCAACGCCCGCCTCGGGGAACTGGCCGTCACCGACTCCCTGACCGGGGTGGCCAACCACCGGGCGACCGTCGAGGCAGTGGACCACGAGATCGAGCGGGCCGAGCGCTACGCCCATCCGTTCGCCCTCCTCGTGCTCGACGTGGACCACTTCAAGGCCGTCAACGACGCCTACGGCCACGCGGCGGGGGACGAGAGCCTGCGGGAGCTGTGCGAGGTGGTCGAGGGGTGTCTCCGGAGCGGGGACACCCTCGGCCGCTGGGGTGGAGAGGAGTTCATCATCGTGATGCCGGAGCTGGTCGGCCACGACGCGTTCGCCGCCGCCGAGCGGGTCCGTGCGGCGGTCGACCGGCATAGGTTCGGGAGCGGCGGCGGATCGCACCTGACCTGCTCGATCGGGCTGGCCTGCTATCCCACCGATGCCACCGGCCGGGACCAGCTCATCGCCCTGGCCGACGGGGCGCTGTATACGGCCAAGCGGCTCGGCCGGAACAAGGTGTGCTCGGCCATCGGGTCCCGGCTGCTGCCGCCGATGCCCGCCTTGGCTCCGCGCGATGGCCACAGGACGGGTGACGGCCGGGCAGACGCGGCGCTGACCGGGACGGTCGAGGCCCTGGTGTCCCTCGTCGCGGCTCGGGACCAGTACACGGGGCAGCACACCCAGGACGTCGGCGGCCTGGCGCACCGCGTCGCCCTCGCCCGGGGCATGACGGCGCCCGAGGCGCAGATGATCGGTCTCGCCGGTCGCCTGTACGACATCGGCAAGGTCGCGTTGCCCGACGC
>JACCVE010000314.1 GCA_013698285.1 Chloroflexia bacterium
CCGTCGGGATGCCCAGGTTGAGCTCGCGCGGGACGTGGGTCGCGGCATAGATGACGGCCTCGGCGCCGAGTTCCGGCTGGAAGATGGGCGGCACGGGCTGGGGGTGGTTCGGCAGGGTGGTCTTGACCCAGTCGAACTGGGGCGTGTTCAGGGCGGGGAACTGGACCATCGTGATGCCGACCCCGCTCTTCTCGTGCAGCAGCTCGATCCGCAGGGATTCCGTGAAGCCCTGGATGGCGTGCTTGGCGCCGCAGTAGGCCGACTGCAGGGGGATCGCCTGGTAGGCGAGGGCCGAGCCGATCTGGACGATGACGCCTCGGTCGCGGGGTCGCATCCGCTTCAGGGCGGCCATCGTCCCCCAGACCACGCCGAGGTAGGTGACCTCGGTGACGCGCTGGAAGTCTTCCGGCGCGATGTCCACCACCGGGGCGAAGACCGACACCATCGCGTTATTGACCCAGACATCGATCGGGCCCAACTCGGCCTCGATCCGCTCCGCCGCCCGGTCCACGGCCGCGGCGTCGGCGATGTCGATCTGGACCACGAGGGCCGTGCCGCCCTTGGCCTCGACGGCTTCCTTGGCGCCATGGAGCCCCGCCTCCCCCCGGGCCAAGAGGGCGACCTTGGCGCCCCGCGCCCCGTAGGCCTCGGCGATGGCCCGGCCGACCCCGGCCGATGCCCCGGTCACCACGACCACCTCGGGCCGCGTCGTCTCGTTCGTCACCATGGTCTCTCCCATTCCTCGTCGCTCGTGATCTGGCTCGCCCACCGGGGCGGAGACGCGTTCGCCGGCTCGGGTGACCGATTCGCTTGGTGGGGACCCGGGAGTCAGTGGTCGGGTCTCATCCGGAATCCGGGTCCATGCTCGGGGTTGCTCCCGAGCCACCGCGTCGCCCACGGCCGACACGCCTCGTAGGGGAGCCGCTTTCTGCGCCCACGAGCCTATCGTACGTCACGATATGGACCGTTCCTACCGTTGGAAGGGAGAAGCAAGCGAATCCCTTCTTTAGTGATCGCTTGGATCTCGGCCAGTGTGGTCGTCGCGCCGCTCGTCGCGCCACGATGGCCCGTCTGACGGGACGTTGCCACCCCTACCGCTTGAAGCGCGGGTCCAAGACATCTCGCAAGCCGTCGCCCACCAGATTGCTGCCGATCACGGCGATCGTGATCGCGAGCCCGGGATACACCATCAACTGTGGCGCGCGCTGGAAGAACGCCCGGCCATCGTTGAGCATCGTTCCCCATTCCGGCGTCGGTGGCTGGGCGCCGAGCCCGAGGAAACTCAGCCCGGAGATGGCCAGCATCAGGCTCCCGAGTTCCAGCGTCGCCAGCACGATCACGGAGGGGATCACGTTCGGCAGGAGGTGGCGGAAGATAATGTGTGGCGCGGAGGCCCCGGCGCAGTGGGCCGAGGTGACGAACTCGCGTTCACGCATCCCGACCGTCAGGCCCCGGATCACGCGCGCGTAGTCCACCCACCAGACGGCGACCATGCCGATCATCACGTTTCGCAGGCTCGGCCCCAGCGTGCCCACGATCGCCAGGGCCAGCACCAGGCTCGGGAAGGCCAGGAGCACATCGACGATCCGCATCAGGATGTCGTCGATCAGGCCGCCGAAGTACCCGGCCACAAGCCCGACGGAGACGCCGATCACCACGATCGCGGCCGCGGCGAGCAGTGCCGTGCCGAGGGTCCACCGCGCGCCATAGATCAGGCGGCTGAGGATGTCCCGGCCGAGGTTGTCTGTCCCCAGCCGGTAGACCTCACCCGGCGGTTGGAGGATCGCCCGGCCGTTGACCGCCGCCGGGTCGTGGGGTGCCACCAGCGGGGCGGCGATCGAGACGAGGGCGAACACCGCCAGCACGAGGGCCCCGGCGACCGCGGGGCGGTCCCGCAGGAGGCGACGCGCGACCACCCAGCGAGGTGGCCGCCACGTCAGGTCCCGGCTCTCGCCGCCCGATCGCACCGTGCTGATGCCGCCGTCCAACGCCTCGTCCAACCAGACCGCCTCTCACCGGTGACCGAGTCGTATACGGGGGTCGAGCAGGCCGTAGGACAGGTCGACCACCAGGTTGACGAGCAAGAAGACGGTGCCCATGAAGACCACGAACCCCTGGATCACCGGGTAGTCGCGGTCGAAGATCGAGTCGAGCACGAACTTCCCGATTCCCGGCCAGGCGAAGATCGTCTCGACGATCACCGCGCCGCCCAGCAGGCCGGCGAACCGCATCCCGGCGACGGTGACCACCGGGATCAACGCGTTGCGCAGGGCGTGACCGACGACGACCGCCCGCGGTCCCAACCCCTTCGCCCGACTCGTGCGGACGAAGTCCTGCCCCAGGACCTCGAGCATCTCCGACCGCGTCAACCGCATCAGGCTGGCACTGGTCGCCAGCCCGAGCGTCGTCGCGGGTAAGACCATGTGTTGCCAGGTCCCCCGGCCTGCCACCGGCAGCATGTGGAGGCGGACGGCGAACAGCAGGATCAGGAGGTAGGCGACCCAGTAGCTCGGCATCGAGGCGCCGAGGAGCGACACGATCCGGGACAGGTGGTCCAGCGGCGAGTTCCGCCAGACCGCTGCCATCACCCCCAGCGGCAACGCCACCACCACCGCTCCACCCAACCCCAGCAGCGTGATCCGGAGGGTGTTCGGGAACCGCTCCAGCAGGGCGCCCAGGACCGGCTCGCCGGTGCGATACGACGTTCCCAGGTCCCCGGTCACGGCCTGGCCCACCCACTGCACGTAGCGGACGGCGAAGGGGTCATTGAGGCCCAGGTCCTGCCGCGCCCGCGTCACCTCCTCGGCCGTCGGCTGGCGATCCAGTTGTCGCTGCAGCGTCAGCCGGGCCGGGTCGCCGGGGCTGAGGCTGGACAAGGCGAAGGCGATGAACGAGATCCCCAGCCAGACTGGTCCGAGATAGACGAGGCGCCGCAGCAGGTAGGGGATCACCCCTATTCCGTGACCGTGACGCCGGCCCAGCGCTGGTTGACACCGGACGGGTGGGCCTCGAACCCAGTCACCTTGCTGGCCACGCCGAAGAGACGGAAGGTCCCGGCGAGGGGAATGACCACGAACTGCTCGTCGATCAGCACCTTCATCGCGGCCGCCGCCGCCGCCTGGACCTCCTCGGTCGAGACCGCCGAGCGACACTCCTCGATGTGGGCGTCGAAGTCCGCCCCCGGGGCGAAGGCGCGGCCGTAGGCGGTCGACTCGGGATCGCCGTCCGGCACCGGGGTGGTGAAGAGGAGGTCCGGCAGGAAGCAGGGGTTGCCGTCGTTCTGGCTGCCCGCCTCGGCCCAGAGGTCGCCCTCGCCCGTGGTGAGGCGTTCCTCGTAGCTGGCGGTGTCCGGGGTCTGGACGATCTCCATCTCGATGCCGACGTCGGCCAGTTGGGCCTGGACGAACTCGGGCATCGGCCGGTGAATATCGGCGTTGGGGAAGCCGACGATCATCGTCAGCGTCAGGCGACGCCCATCCTTGGTCCGGACATCGTCGTCCCCGGGGACCCACCCCGCCGCGTCGAGGAGTTGCGACGCACGGTCGGGATCGAATGTGGTGCCGGTGATCGTGTCGGCGGCGGGACCGAGGATGCCCGGCGGGATCATGGTGTTGCTGATCTCGGCGTTCCCCTGCCAGACGCCGGAGACGATGGTCTCCTTGTCGATCGCGTAGGCGAGCGCCTCCCGGATCGCCGGGTCCTGGCCGAGGTCATACGGCTCCGCGCCGTGGATGTTGACGTAGAGGGCCTCGTAGGCCCCGACCTCCGACGTGGCCAGCGTGAAGTCGCCGCTCGACGGCAGGTCCCCCGCCGATTCCCGCGGCACCTCGTAGATCAGGTCCACCTCGCCCGACTGCAGGGCGAGGACGCGGGTGGTGGCATCCGGGATGAAGCGGAACGTGATCCGCGACAGGCCCGGCGCCTCGCCCCAATAGCCGTCGAAGGCCTCGACGACGTACTGGTCCTCCCTGGAATATTCGACTTCCCTGAACGGTCCTGTCCCGACCCGCGTCTCGGCCGGCTCGGTATTGGGAGCCACGATGCTGTTGTTGGGGTGGTTGAGTTGTTGGGGCAGGCGGCGGTTCGGCCGGGTCGGGGTGATCTCGACCGTGAAGTCGTCGACGACCACGGTGGAGTTCTCGTCGACCCCCAGCACGCCGCCGCCGGTGGCGGCGATGCGCCCCATCGACCACCGCACGGCCTCGGCCGTGAAGGGGGTACCGTCGTGGAACGTCACGCCCTGGCGCAGGGTGAAGCGCCAGGTGTTCGGCTCGACGAATTCCCAACTCTCGGCCAGCAACGGCTCGACCTGATAGTCGGGGGTGAGGCGCACCAGCGACTCGAAGACGTTCGAGTTGAGCGGGAACATCCCGATGTTGGCGCGGTTCGGCTCGTTGCGGTAGCCGTCCTGGGGGGCGCCGACGACCAACTCGCCGCCGGTGGTGCCCTGGGCGAGCGAGGCAGCCTGGGCGGCGAGGCCGCCGGAGCTGACGGCCAGCGACGCGGCACCGGCTGTCAGCCCGGCCAGCCTGAGGGCGTGGCGCCGCGTCAGCGCCGATTGGAACGGATCTCGATCACGTACCATCCTCGTACCCTCCATCCTGACCCCGCTGCCCACGCGCGGGCGTTCGGGATGACGACGTCTCGGCAGCCCGTCGGCCCCGGCATCATATCGACCGCCCGGTGGCCCGTCAACGGCGCGGCCGAGACGCTGCAGGGCTGTGTCAAAGTCGTGATCCCGCCGCGGGTGGTCGGTGTGTCGCACCGACGGCTGACCGTTTCCGGCACCCCGAGAGATGGTCGTGATCGCATTCGGCCGAAAAGGTCGTGGCGGAACAGGTACCCGTCTGGCACCACCGGACTTTGACACGGCCCTGCGAGACGCTGCTGCTGGGTCGTCACGGTCCCGTCCCCCGGGGCCCGGCCCGTTCCCATGGCCACCGGTCGGGTCCGGGGCGGCATGATCATTCGGGTACCGGACGGGGTCGTCTCACGACGTGCCACGCGTGGGGGAGATGGCCCGCCGGCCGCGCCGTGGTGACCAATTGGTCGGGACGCGGCCTAGAGGAGGCGGCGGAGGAGCGTGGTCGTGACGCCGGTGCCGATGCCGTAGGCGATGTGGGCCCCCAAGCGGCTGGCGTGCTGGCCCAGGGGGTATTTCCCGGGGCCGGGTGCCAGACCGAGGAGCGAGATGGCCGCCTCGTCGGAGCTGAGCCAGAGGGCGGTGCCGTACAGGGAGCCGGTCGTGATCGGGTCCCCTCCGAGGCCCTCGGACCACGCCCCGTACATCCCGCCGTGCAGGGCGCCGAAGCCGTAGTGGACGACGTAGCTCAGGGTGGCCTTCGTCTCGTCGGATTCCGGCGGCGAGCCGGTCAGCCG
>JACCVE010000390.1 GCA_013698285.1 Chloroflexia bacterium
GGGCGCCGGGGGGCGACCCGCGGTCGGCGAGCGCGCCGCCGAGGAGAGTGCCGAGGGGCTGGCCGGGTTGATGCGCGGCGCCGACATGATCTTCATCACCGCCGGGATGGGCGGCGGGACGGGGACAGGCGCGTCCCCGACCATCGCCAAGCTGGCCAAGCAGGCCGGGGCGCTGACAGTGGCCGTGGTGACCCGGCCGTTCGAGTTCGAGGGGGCCAAGCGCCGCCGCTCGGCCGACGAGGGGATCCAGGCGCTGCGCGAGGTGGTCGATGCCCTGATCACCATCCCGAACGAGCGCTTGCTCCACATGGTCGATCCCAGGACCTCGGTCAGCGACGCCTTCCAGATCGCCGACGACGTGCTGCGGCAGGGCATCGCCGGCATCTCCGACCTGATCACCAAGCCCGGCATCATCAACCTCGACTTCGCCGACGTGAAGACGATCATGGAGAACGCCGGCTCGGCCCTGATGGCGATCGGGTTCGGTAGCGGCGACAACCGCTGCATCGACGCGGCCCGCGAGGCGATCGAGAGCCCGCTCCTGGAGATGAGCATCCAGGGCGCGACCGGGGTCCTCTACAACATCACCGGCGGGAGCAACCTGACGCTGGTCGAGACCAGCGAGGCGGCCGAGATCATCCGGGCGGCGGCCGACGAAGAAGCCGAGATCATCTATGGCACCAGCATCGATGAATCGCTCGGCGACGGGGTGATGATCACCCTGATCGCAACCGGCTTCGACGAGCGCCCCGATGGCTATTCCCACCCCCGGGCCTTCAACCGCGAGCGGCTCACCTCCCCCCCGCCGCCGGTCGAGCGCGACCGCGACCGAGACCGCGACCGGATGTCGCGCCCGGCCATGCCGGCCACCGCGACCCAGTCCAGCGTGCCAGCGCCCCGGCCCCAGCCGCCCGCCCCGGTGATGCCGGAGGATGATTGGGAGAACGAGCCCTCCATCATCCGCTTCCTGCGGGACCGGTAGCGCGAGGCACCCTGCCCGGTCCGGGACGGGGACGACGCGCCAAGGGTGGTGACCTACCCAAAGGGATGATGGGCAGAGGGACCGGGTTTGCTATTCTGGAGATCGAAGCCACGAGGGAGGGATTCGGCCGGGTGGTCGGATCCCTTCGCCGCTTCCCCGGGGCGCGCCCCTAAGCCGGCCCGCCCGTCCGACGGCCCGGGCCGGGCGTCGGTCGAGATGTGCTGGCCTGGTCCCGGCGTGCCCGCGTGTCGGATCGGCCCCGGGCCTCCCATCGTCGTCGCCATCGCGGGAATCCCGCCGACCCATGAGCCGACCGTTGAAGGGTGCAGAGCATGGCAAAACCACAACCGGACGATGTCTACGCGGCGGCGTTCCCCATACTCGCCGAGGGGCAGATCGAAGTCCTCCGCACCTACGGCACCGAGCGGGAGATCTCGCGTGGGGAAGACCTCTTCCACCAGGGGCAACGCTCCCTCGACTTCTTCGTCCTGTTGGAGGGCGAGGTCGAATTGCTCGAACACCTCGCCGACGGGGACCGCTCGATCTCGACCCGCGGGCCGGGTCACTTCTTCGGCGAGCTCAATATGCTCACCGGACAGGCCGTGATCCTGACCGCCCGGGTGCGGGAGGCGGGACGGGTGTTGCAGTTGACCGTCCCCGCGATCAAAGAGGTGATCACCCAGCAGCCCCGCCTCAGCGACCTGATCTTGCAGGCCTTCATGTTGCGCCGGGCGATCCTGACCGAGTTGGGGACGGGCGGTCGCATCGTCGGCAGCCTGCACTCGCCGGACACGACGCGGATGCTGACGTTCATGGCCCGGAACCGCCTGCCCCATGCCTTCATGGATGTGGATACCGATCCCGGGGCCGAAGCGTTCCTCCGTCGCGCCGGGGGAGAGCCAGGCCCCGACCCCTACGTGGTCTGGCAGGGAACGGAGGCGTATCTGAACCCGTCGAACGCCAAACTCGCGAAGTGGATCGGCCTGGACCGGACGGCCGACCTCGAGGCGAGATACGACGTGGTCGTCATCGGCGCCGGGCCGGCCGGGCTCGGCGCGGCGGTCAACGCCGCCTCGGAAGGGCTCTGCGTCCTGGTCATGGACAAGTACGCGATTGGGGGGCAGGCCGGGACATCGTCGCGGATCGAGAACTATCTCGGCTTCCCGGCCGGGCTCTCTGGCGCAGACCTGACCACCCGGGCCTTCATCCAGGCCGAGAAGTTCGGTACCCGGATCAGCGTCCCGCACGAGGCGGTCGGGTTAGTCCGGGATGGCGATGACCTGCTGGTCCGGCTCGACGACGCATGTGCCGTTCGGACCCGCTCGGTGATCGTGGCGACGGGGGTCAGGTACCGGCGCCCGCCGGTAGGGCGCCTGGAGGAATTCGACGGCATGGATGTCTTCTATGCCGCGACCGACATGGAGGCGCGGCGGTGCGGCGGCCGGCCGGTGGCCGTGATCGGTGGCGGGAACTCCGCCGGGCAGGCCGCCCTGTTCCTGGGCAAAAGTGGTCTCCAGGTGACGATCGTGGTTCGCCGGGCAGGATTGGCGGACACGATGTCGCAATACCTCATCGACCAGATCGACCAATTGCCAGAGATCGAGGTCCTGCCCTTCACCGAGAGCCGGTCCCTGCTCGGCGACGACCGCCTGGAAGGGATCGAGGTAGAGGACATCCGGACGGGCGAGCGGGATATCCTCCGGGTCGGGGCGATCTTCATGATGATCGGGGCCGATCCGAACACGATCTGGTTGGCGGACACCGTGGCGCTCGACGACAAGGGGTTCATCCTCACGGGTGGGGAACTGGGGGAGCGGTGGGACGAGCATGGCCGCGACCTCGGCCGGGACCCGATGCCGATGGAGACCAGCCTGCCGGGCGTGTTCGCCGTCGGTGATGTCCGGAGTGGCTCGGTGAAGCGGGTCGCCTCGGGTGTCGGAGAAGGGTCGATGGCGGTGCAGTATCTCCATCGCTACCTGGCCGACCAGTTCGCTCGCCGGACGACGCCGGCATGACGCGAGGTGGTCGGACGCGAGGCCGGGACAGAGGGAGCGGGGTTATCTGATGCGGTGCCCGTTTTGCCAGGCGCGGGACACCCGCGTGATCGACAGCCGGGAACTGACCGGGGGCGACTCGATCCGCCGCCGCCGGGAGTGCCCGGTCTGCTCGCGGCGGTTCACGACCTACGAGCGGGTCGAGCAGGCCGGGCTGGTGGTCGTCAAGACCGACGGGCGGCGGGAAGCGTTCAACCCGGAGAAGCTGCGCCAGAAGTTGCGGGTCGCCCTGACCAAGCGGCCGGTCGGGGAGGGGGACATCGACGCCCTGGTGCAGCGGGTCGAGGCCCGGATGTTGGAGGCGGGGACGGCCGAGGTGCCCTCCAGCGCGATCGGGGAAGCCGCCTTGCGGGAACTGAAGGCACTCGACCAGGTCGCGTATATCCGCTTCGCCTCGGTCTACCGCCGGTTCGCCGACCTCGACGACCTCCGCCGCGAGATGGAGGGACTCGACGCCGAACCGGGGGCACCCCTTCCGCGATGAGATGCCCGCGGCGCGGCGGCCAGGCGACCCGGAACGGACGCGGGGATCGCCGGTGGACGGGTCATGGATGCGGGAGGAGCCGGTGACGCGGGCCGGGACGACGGCTGAGGAGGCAGGGGCGACCGCGGTCCCGCGGCGGACGGGGCTGGACCCGGTGAAGATGCTGTTCGTCGCCTTCGGGTCGTTCGGGGTCATGTTCGGGGTCTGGCAGGTGGTCCTGGCGGACCTGCGGCGGGCGCTCGATGTCTCCGAGGGGCCGCTGGGCCTGGCGATCACGGTGTCGGTGATCGCGTCCTTCCCGGCGATGCTCGCGGCGGGCCGGGTCGCGGACCGGCTCGGCGTCCGGGTCCTGATCGCGGGCGGCGCCCTGAGCATGGCCTGCGTGTTCCTGGCCGTCACCCAAATCGGCAGTTACGGCGCCCTGGTGATGACGATCCTGGTGTTCTTGACCTCATCGGGCATCTACGATGTCGGGATCAATGCCTCGGCCGTGACCGAGGAGCGGCGGACGGGCCGGCCGATCATGTCCTTGTTCCACGCCGCCTTCAGCGCGGGCGGGGCGACCGGGGCCATCCTGGCCGGGGTCGGGATCGCGGCCGGCGTCCCGTTCCGGTCCCTCTACGTGGTCGTCGCCTGCCTGCTGGCGGCTGTTGCCGCGCTGTTCTGGGTGGCGGGGGAGCGGGGCCGGCCCCGTCCGGCGTCGGACGCGCCGGCCGGGCGCGGCAGCTTGCTCCGGAACCCCATGGTGGTCACCCTGGCGATCATCGTCAGCCTGGCCTTCCTCGGCGAGGGGGCGATGGAGACGTGGTCCTCGATCTACCTGCGGGATTTCCTGGGCTTCTCGGCGGTGGTCGGCGCCTCGGGGGTGGCGGTGTTCCACCTGGCGATGGCGACTGGCCGGGCGACCACGTCATTGATCGTGCGGCGGTTGGGGCGGGCCCGGACGTTGACTGTCGCCGGGGCGCTGGCAGCGGTCGGGAACGTCGTCGCCCTCGGCACCGAACGGGCCCCCTTGATCTTGGCCGGGTTCATCCTGGTGGGGGTGGCGCTCTCGTCCGTGGCGCCGGTGGCCCTGTCTCTGGGCGGGGACCTCTTGCCGGAGCGGACCGGGCAGGTCAGCGCCATGTTGATGACGATCGGCTATGCCGGGTTCTCGATCGGCCCGTCGGTGATCGGGGCGACGGCGGAGCTCGCGAGCCTGCGCCTGGCGCTGACGATCGTCACCCTGGTCGGCCTGGCGATCATCTGGCTCTCGACCCGGGTCAGGGAGAACGCCATGGGGGAGCAACGGACGACGGAGGATCGGGCCGTCCCGGCCGCGTAGGTCCCGGGCACTGCCCGGCACCGCCGGGTCCCGGCGAGGTCTCCGGCCCGTACCGGACAGCGCGGGGCGCGCCGGGGACGCGAGGAGGGGGTCGTGACCTGGTCACGACCCCCTCCGGGCAAACACGGGATGTCAGTCCCGACGGCCCAAGCCCCTACGAGGTGACGGGTTGGGCCAGATGGGCCTCGATCCGGTCAGAGAGGGTCCGCTTCGGCAGGGCGCCGATGATCTGGTCGACCTTCTCGCCGCCCTTGAAGAGCATCATCGTCGGGATGCTCGTGATCCCGAACTGGGCCGCGTACTGCTGGTGCTCGTCGATGTTGACCTTGGCGATCTTGAGCCGGTCACCCTGCTCCTCGGCGATCTCGGCCAGGATGGGCGCGATCGCCCGGCAGGGGCCACACCACTCGGCCCAAAAATCGACCAACACGGGCGTGTCCGACTGAAGGACTTCCTGCTGGAACGTGGCGTCGGACACTTCAAACGGCTTGGCCATGGGGTGATTCCTTCCCAGAGGGGTGGCGGAGCGTTACTTTCCAAATGATAGCATAGCTGTGGTGGGTCGTCGACGCTCCCGGCGACGCGGCCCGCGACGCGGTATGGACGCTGGCCCGGCTGTCGCAATGACCGGACCATGGTGGCGTGGGGGAGAAGATGCGGGTCGTGGTGGACGGCAGTGCTCTGGCCCAGGGGCCGTCGGGCACTCGCACCTACGTCGAGGCGTTGGTGGGGGCGATCGCCCGGGTGGCGCCGGAGATCGACCTCCGGGTGATCCGGCCCGGCTGGGCCACCATCGGTGGCGAGGCGGGGCCGACCCGGGCGGAGCGCCTCGTCTGGGAGCTGCACGGGGTTCGCCAGGCGGCGGTCGCGGCTGGGGCGGACGTGTTGCACGTCCCGTCCTTCGCGGCCCCGGTGCGGGGCGGTCCACCGCTCGTGGTGACGATCCACGACGTGATCCCCCTGGTCCTGCCAGCCTACAGGGCGACCCGGGCGGCCCAGATCCGGCTGGCGATGGCAGGGAGGACGGTGCGGCGGGCCCGACGGGTCCTCGTCCCGTCGGAGGCGGCCCGGCGCGATGTCGAGGCCGTCCTGGGCATCCCCGCCGACCGGCTCCGGGTGACACCCGAGGCGGCTGGTCCCACGTTCCGGCCCCCCCGGGACGGTGCGGAGCGGGCGGCGGCCGCGGCCGTGGCACGGCGACTCGGTGTCGCCGGACCGTATATCTTCCATTGCGGGGGGTTCGATGCCCAGAAGAATCTCCCGGTCTTGGTCGAGGCGTTCGCCCTCGCCCGGCGCCAGCTCGACGGGCCGCTCTCCCTCGTTCTGGCTGGGGCGCCCCACTCCGCGAACGCGGCGGTGTACCCGGATCTCGGGCCGGTCATCCTGGCCCACGGGGTCGAAGACGGCGTGATCTTGCCGGGGCGGGTCAGCGAGGTGGACAAGGTGGCGCTGTACCAGGCGGCCAGCGCCTACGCCACGCCGAGCCTGCACGAGGGGTTCGGGCTGCCCATCCTGGAAGCGATGGCCTGTGGGGTGCCAACGATCGGCAGCGACCGGACCAGCCTACCGGAGGTGATCGGGGACGGCGGACTCGTGGTGCCGCCGGAGGCGGAGGCGTTCGCGGCGGCGATCGTGTCGGTGCTGTCCGACCCCGGCCTGGCGGCGAGGCTGGGCGCGGCGGGGATCGCCCGGGCGGCGACCTTTTCGTGGGAGGAGACCGCTCGCCGGACCGTGGCGGCCTACCGGGAGGCCGCCGGGATGACCTGAGAGGCGTCACAGCTCCGTCCGGTGGTGCCCTGATCCGGGTACGCATATCGCATAATGCCGGTCCGGGGGCACCGCGACGCGTGCCCGGCGTGGCGAGATGCTGGGAGGTACGAGCGGCGTGAGACAGGTGCTGAACGAGGCCACCGCGTTCCGCGAGGAGATGATCGAGGGCTACGTGGCCGCCTACGGTCGCCTCCTGCGACGGGTGCCGGGGGCGTCTGGGGTCGTGGTGGCCGGGGCGCCGGCGCGGGGCAAGGTGACCGTGATCGTCGGGGGCGGCTCGGGGCACTACCCGGCATTCTATGGCCTGGTCGGGCCCGGATTGGCCGACGCGGGCGTGATCGGTGATATCTTCACCAGCCCGTCCGGCGAGCAGGCCTATCGCGTGGCCAGGGCGGCCGACGGCGGGGCCGGACTCCTGTTCACCTTCGGCAACTACAGCGGTGACGTGATGAACTTCGGGGCCGCCGAAACCCGCCTGCGGGCCGAGGGGATCGACGCCAGGACGGTGCTGGTCACCGACGATGTCCTGTCCGCCCCGGACGACGTGGCCCTGCGGCGGGGGATCGCTGGCGGGTTCTGCGTGTTCAAGGTCGCCGGAGCGTCTTCCGCCCGGGGAGACGACCTGGCGACCGTCGAGGCACTGACCCGGCACGCCAACGACCGCGTCCGCACGGTCGGGGTGGCGTTCGCGGGCTGCACCATCCCCGGTCAGGGGGAGCCGTTGTTCACGGTGCCCGAGGGGATGATGGAGGTCGGCCTCGGCATCCACGGCGAGCCGGGGGTCAGCACGGGGCCCATGTTGCCGGCCCGGGAGATCGCGGCGCTGATGGTGGAGACCCTGCTCGCGGACGCCCCGGCGGGGGCGGGCGGCCAGGTCGGGGTGATCGTCAATGGGCTGGGGAGCACCAAGTACGAAGAGTTATTCGTCCTCTACCAGGGCATCGCGCCCCTGCTGACACGGGCCGGCCTGGAGACCTACCGGCCGCACGTCGGCGAGTTCGTCACCGCGCTGGACATGGCGGGGTGTTCGTTGAGCCTTTTCTGGCTGGACGACGATCTGCGCCCGCTCTGGGACGCCCCGGCAGAGTCGCCCGCCTTCACCCAGGCCGGTACGGGGGTCGACCGGGATTGGGGCCGGGCCGCGGCCGACGCGGACGCGACTGCCGGAGTGACCGGCGGGGACAGGGGTACGACTCCTGCCGCCGGAGTCGGGTCGGGGGCCGGGACCGAAGCGTCCCCCGGCGGCCCGGCCGGGATGCTGGCCCGGGCCTGTCTGGGTGAGGCGGCGCGGGCGATCGAGGCGACCGAAGTGGAGCTGGGTCGTCTCGACGCGGCGGTCGGTGACGGCGACCACGGCGCTGGGATGGCCCGGGGCTTTCGGGCCGCGTCGGAGGCGGTCCGGGGCGACACCGGTGGAGCGGGAGCGTCC
>JACCVE010000397.1 GCA_013698285.1 Chloroflexia bacterium
CCCCTGGCCCGGCCGGCGCTGCGGGCGCTCGGGGTCCACCCGGAGCGATCGCTGCCCGCCTTCGCCCCCCGGCCGTTCACCCGGCGCTGGAAGCGGCACCGGTCCGCGCACCCGGTGGCGTCGCGGACGCGGGGCAAGGTGATCTATTTCCATGACACCTTCGCGACCTACAACTACCCCCGGGTCGGGATGGCGGCGGTCCGGCTGCTGGAGGCGGCCGGGTTCGAGGTGGTGATCGAAGAGAGGCGGGCCTGCTGCGGGCGGCCGATGTTGAGCAAGGGGCTGGTGGCCGACGCCCGGCGGGTCGCCCGCAAGAACGTCGGGCTGCTGGCCCGCCACGCCCGGGCCGGCATCCCGATCGTGGGGACGGAGCCGAGTTGCATCCTGACCCTGCGGGACGAGTACCGCGACCTGCTGCCCGGCAACGCCGATGTCGAGGTGGTGGCGTCCCAATCGTTCATGCTCGACGAGTTCCTGGCCAAGCTGGACGACGAGGGGGACCTGGGAATCACCTGGGCCGGTGGGGGGGGACCAGACGTATTCTTCCACGGCCACTGCCACCAGAAGGCGCTGATCGGCGTCGGGCCGAGTATGTCCCTGTTGAAGGTGGCCGGGTGCGAGGCGACCGAGAGCGGCGCGGGCTGCTGCGGGATGGCCGGATCGTTCGGGTACGAGACGGAGCACTACGACGTCTCGAAGAAGGTCGGCGAGGAGCGCCTCTTCCCGGCCGTCAACGCGACCGCGACGGAGACCGTGATCGCCGTCGCCGGCGTCTCCTGCCGCCAGCAGATCGAGCACTTCACCGATCGCGACACCCGGCACATCATCGAGGTCCTGGCCGACCGCGTCGCCCCTGGCCACGCATGGCAGGCTGCCGCCGCCGGACCCGTCCCGGATGAGGTGGAGCCGACGAGTGAGCGGACGGCGCACGCGATCAACACGACGGACGGGCCGGCTTAAGGTCGAGGTGCCGATCTCGGGCGGCGGTCGAGGGGGCGACTATACTCGCGCCATCATCGGTCGGACGGACGATGACGACCGATCGCCGCCCGTGATGTGTGTGGCCAATGTGCTCCGACCACATCTCGGGCGGGGAGACGCGCGATGCGGCCCACCTACGCGACACGATTGACCATGAAGCCCCGGCCGGGGGATACCGGCGAGGGGTTCCTCGACCGCATCGTCGCGGTATCTGAGAGTTGGGTCGGGGCGGTGGCGGCCCGTCACGGGCTCGAGGTGCCGGAGACAGGGCCCGTCCGGTTGGCCACGAACGACGACCGGACTAACCTGATCGAGATTTTGGGCCTGGAGGATGCGGGTCGGTGGGTCTGGCGGGCGACGGTGCGCTCGCCACTCGCCTCCGGACATCACGTCGGCGTGAATTTGACGGAGCAGGTCGAGATCGAGATCGTGGGTCGGGATGAGGAGCCGGTCACGGTCGTCACGGTGCGCGCGTCCGTCGGGTCATCGACCGGGGTCGTCGTGCCGGTGCCCATCGAGGCAAAGACGCCCCGGGTGGTGACCCACTACGTGCGCGACGTCGCCGTCCGCTCCGGTGGAGAGACCATCGAACCGGGGCCGTGGATCGTGGGGCACCGGGAGGTGGACGCGCTGGCGAACCGCTTGCTGGCTGCCGACCGGACAATTCCGATCATCGTCGTCTCGCCAGGCCCGGATGGCGTCGGGCCCGTCAACGCGCCGCTGCTGGGCCGAACGATGCTGGGTCTGGCACGAGTGGCCGTATTGGGGGCAGATGACATCGCCCGTGGCCTTGCGGAGCGCCTTCCGGGTCCGCTCGCGCCCGGGCCGGGGTCGATTCGCCTGTATTGGCCCTGCCTCACTCCGGGGGACGACCCGTCGCGGCATCCGGTCTGGACCGGGGAAGATTTGGCAGCGGGGGGGATGGCACGCCGGTTCGACCGGCTGACGTTCCGGCTGGTCGGCGATATCGCGGCCGCCCACATTGGGCCGGACCGGGAGGCGGAAGAGATCGAGCGGGCGGTCGCGTGTCGAGGGGCCGGGGTCCGGGCGGCCGAGCTCGAAGAACTGCAGGCGGCGCGGGAAGTCCGAGATGGGGTCGCCGCCAAGCTCGCCGCGATGGCTTCGGACCTGTCGGCGGCGAGAGACGAGGCCGAGGAGAACGCCCGCCTCTATAGCCTGGCCGAACGAGAGCGAGCGGGCCTCAGGGATGAGTCCTATCAACTCCAGGCGAAGATGCGGACGGTGAACGCTGTCTCGGGATCGGTCGACGGGAGTGTGGCGGACATCGGCCATGGCGGCGGCATCGAGATCCCGACCACTTTGGCAGAGGCGGTCCGGGAGTCGGAGGCCCGGTACGGCGGCCCGCATATCGTCTTCCACCCGAACGCGATCGAATCAGCCCGCGAGGGGTCTTATAACAGCGGGATGCTGCGGCCGTTCGAGCTCTTGCGGGGCATCTGCGAGGTGGCCCGGGCCTACCACGATGGCACACTCAAGGACTCGTTCGAGGTGGCGTTCGAGAGCCGGGGGTTCTCCTACCGGAGTAAGGTCTCGATGACGGCGAAGGGACTCTACAAGGACGACTATCGGTTCCTGTGGGACAACGGACGCTTCCGCCAGCCGATCGTGGTCGGGCCGCACCTCGCCCTAGGGAAGGGCAACCCGAACAATTCGCTCCGGATGTACTGGTACGTCGATACGGACGGGCGCCGGTTCGTCCTGTGCCACGTCGGGAAGCACCTCCCGGACACGACGACGTGAGCGAGGGCAACCGGGGCAGGCGACGGGTTGGCGCGTTCTCGCGAAGCGGTCAGCCAGTCGGACCGGGGGTGACGGTGGCACACCGCGGATGCACCTCGCCCGCACGCATTGAAAATGCGCTGCGCCCCCGGATCGCGGGGGAATCCGGGGGCGCAGGCCGGCAGTATAGCCGGATGATACGGGTCTCGCTCTATTGAGCTGAGTGCAGCAGCACCTTGGTCCAGCCGTCGTCGGCGATGCCACGGCCCCGTTCATCTGTGTCCCAGCGGCGATCAGGGATGGTCATGTCGGCATGCTAGCATCTCCGTGGGGGTGTAGGTCTACAGGCACGTGGAAAGGACATCAGGGATGGAGCGATTCACGGCGGTCTTTGAGCGAGACGGTGACTGGTGGGTGGGGTCGGTCGAGGAGCTTCCAGGCGCGAACACGCAGGGACGTACGCTCGATGAGGCTCGAGAGAATCTGCGTGACGCCGTCGCGATGGTGATCGCGGCAAACCGCGATCTTGCCCGACGTGATGCGGAAGGCCGAGACGTGATTCGAGAAGAGATTCAGGTCGCCGTCGCGTGAAGCGTCATGCGTTGCTCAAGCATCTGAAGCAGCACGGATGTGTGTTGCTCCGTGAGGGTGAAAAGCACTCCATCTTCACCACGACTGGAATGGTTGACCGCAGGACGAGTGCGGTGCCACGCCATGTCGAGATCGCCGATCTGCTGGCCCGCAAGATTTGCCGGGACCTCGGTATCGAACCACCGGCGTAGGCAGGACCGTTTCGAGCGGATTGTGTGACGAAGGGGGGCCAAATCGGCCCCCCTTCGTCGCGTCTCCATAGCTCCTCGATCGTCCGGTGCCGGTTAGTCCGCCACGATCGCCAGGTCGACGCTCTCGCGGGGTTCGGCGGGGGTGACGCGGAAGTGGTCCATGGTCAGGCACTCGGTCGGGCACCAGTCGACGCAGATGCCGCAGCGGATGCAGGCCCGCTCGTCGATCACCATCGCGGTGGCGTTGGGCCCGAGTTCGGCCCGGGCCATCTCGGCCATCTCGACGTCGTTGTCGATGCTGTGGATGCGGTCCAGCGAGATCATCTCGATGCACTGGTGCGGGCAGGCATCGACGCAGCCGTTGCAGAGGATGCAGCGGTTGCCGTCGATGAAGATGTTGAGCTGGCACTGGAGGCAGCGCTTGGCCTCCTCGAACCCGATCGGCTTGGTGAACCCAATCTCGGATTCGAGGGTGTTGTCGTGCGTGCCGATGCCCCGCTCCGGCACCGGCAGGGTGGGCATCCCCTGGCGGGGGACGCCGGCGTAGTCGTCGCCCCAGACTAGGCGGCGGCTCATCGCAGTCAGACTCCACTCCGCCACGCCCTCGGCCAGCAGGGCGTTCGGGGTCGCGAGAAATTCGGTCGGGACGCGGGTGATCTCCATCTCCTTGATCTTGGGCTGGGCACCGCGCAGTTGCTGGTCGATCAGGTCGGCCACGCGCTTGCCCTCGCCGATCGAGGAAATGAAGTTGGTCGGGTTGACGACGTAGTCGCCCGCGGCCCAGACGTTCGGCAGCTCGGTGCGCAGGTTCTGGTCGAGGAGGGGAACGCCGCGACGGTCGCGCTCGGGCAGCAGGTCGCCGAGGAAGCGGTTGTCCTGCTTCTGGC
>JACCVE010000053.1 GCA_013698285.1 Chloroflexia bacterium
GTGTCTCCCTGACCCTGGTCCAGACCGGAGAGGTGATTCTGGGACGTGAAGCGGTCACGGTCATCTTCGCCGAGTTGCACCGGCAAGCGTTCGTGGCCCAGACGACGGTCGGTTCCCGCACCGTCCAGGGGACCCAGACCGTGGTCGAGGCGACCTTCGCCGGCCGCCACGTCGCCGAATTCGCCGGCATCTCGCCGGCGGGCACCACTGTCTCCTTTCCCTATGTCCTCGCCTACGAGACCGCGACGGGAGGAGCCGGAGAGGCCGAGATCGTCGCGATCCGTGCCTATCTCCCGTTCGAGGAACTGATTCGACAACTCCGGGGAGGTGGCCCTTGAGCGCGTGACCTCCCGCCCGGCGCCATCCGCCGCTGCACGCCCGATCGGCGCATCCATCGGCACGAACTGCCGGTCGTTCTGCCCGCATCGACCGGCGCACCGCGAGTATCGTCAGACAGCTGAAGAACGACCCGACATGCGCATGTTCATCACGACCCACCTGATCGCCCTGGCGATCCTGATCAGCCTCGTCCCGGCGACCGGCGTCCGACAGGCCCTGGCCCACGGCGCCCAATCGGTCGACGCGGAGTGCGTCACACCCGACCTGCCGCCCGGCACACCGACGCCGATGGAAGAGATGGGCCAACCCGAGGGTAGCCCGCCCGCCAAAGATGCGGCAGAGATGGACATGGGAACTCCTGGCAGCGCAGACGCCGTCGAGAGCGGTGAAGGACCTCTCCCGGCGGCGGCGCTCCCCACGATCCCCGCGGGCACACCGGCCGATGCCGATGTCGAAGGACGGGTGATCGCGGGCGCGGAGAACCTCGTGAGCTGCTTCGGCTCTCCCGACACCGAGGCAGCCGCCGCGTTGATGACCACCGCGTTCACGCTGATCGAGTTCGGGACCGACAACCCCTACGACGTGGCGCGCGACATCGCCTCGGATGCCACCCCCGAAATCACCATCGAGTCCCTCGGCGATGCCCAGACGCATGATGACGGTCGGCTGAGCGTAGAAATCGTCTTCACCGGCCTGTTCTCGCCGAACACCTATCTCCACCACCGCTGGTATTTCGTGCCGGATGGGGATCACCTCAAGCTGGACCAGTGGGTCTGGCTCCCGGTGGAGACGGCCGACTTCCTGGTCGAGATCACGATGACCGACTTCGCCTACGAACTCAGCCAGTCAAACATCCCGGCCGGCCAAACGATCGCCTTCAATGGCAGGAATGACGGCGAGTACGCGCACGAGATCATCGTCCTCCAACTGCCCGAGGGCGCCACGGTCGAGCAGGTCGTCAATGGGGAGATACCGGAGGAAGACGTGCGCTTCTATGGGTTCGCCATCGCTGCCCCGGGCCAGACCGCCCACTTCGGCCTGACCGACCTCGAACCAGGCACCTATCACATCATCTGCTACTTCGACTCACCGGATGGGATCCCGCACGTGATGCGCGGCATGGAGGCCGAGTTCGTCGTCGAGTAGCCGGGCGAAGCGCTCGCACTCTTTCCATCACGACCTGTCATGGATCGTCACCAATCGCTTTGGTCACGCGCAGCCGGGACGATTGCCCCGCGGCGCGTGACCTTTGGTCGATGGACATGACCACCGGGGCGGGATAGGCTGAGGATCGCCCAGCCGATCGTCGCGGGCGCCGCCGCTCGACACGTCCGCCGCCGCACCGGTCGCGCGCCCCTCGCGCCGCGATCGTTACCGCTCCCAGATAGAGGTTGGTTCATGTCGCGTCGGATCACCCCGCTGATCGTCCTCACACTCCTCGTCGGGTTCACCCACGCGTCCGCCCTGACCCGGCCAACCGCAGCGGCCGCGGCCTCCTCCTACGAGGCGCCGGTCCATCGCCACACCATCTCCTGGAGCCCGGAGTGGGACCAGACCGCGTTGACCTCCGACATCACCAGCGATCGACTGACGCTGTCAAACGGCGTCAGCACCGCGACCTTCCGGGCCACCTTCGGCTTCGGCGGCGACGCGGACGCCTGCTCGTTCGCCTTGGGAGACGACTTCTTCGCGATGTCCCCCTACGAACTCCTTCAGTCGTACCCACCGATGCCGCTCAGCGTGCCGCTGCACGGCGACACCTCGGCGGTGGCCCCGGACATGTACGTGGTGCGCACCTCCACGGTCGGCGAGGACCAGATTGCCTACGTGGACTGTCGTTCGCTGGGGACAGAATCGGTCCTGATCAGCTTCGCACTGGTGCCCCTGGATGCCTGGGAGGGCCAGCTCGCCGCTCTCCGGAGCCTCTGGCGGGACGTCAAACTCCCGCCGCCCGCCCTGCCCGGCAAAGTGGGAGGCACGGGCGTGACGCCGCTCACCGCGGCCACGGTCTGGTTCGCCGCCGACGTGAACGCGTTCTGGACAGGCGCATTCGAAGATCTGTCAGAGACCTTCCGGGTTCCTTCCTACACTGTCGTGGAGGGCACCCGGGGTAGCGGTTGCGGCGAGGTCTGGCCAGGGGTCGTCGCCTTCTACTGCCCGCTGAACGCGGGCATCTACATGGACGACCGCTGGCTCTCGACCTACATCCTGCCGGAGTACGGGGTCGCCGGGATCGCGGCGATCCTGGCCCACGAGGCGGGCCACGCCGTCCAGCTCCAGCTCGGGGAGATCTCGTTCTCGCGACGGGGCGAACTCCAAGCCGACTGCCTGGCCGGAGCCTACATGGCGACCACGGTCGAACGGGGCATCTTCGACCAGGCCACCATCGACGGCCTGGCGAACCTGTTCGGCGACTTCGGCGACAACGCCGTCCCTAGCTTCTGGGACACCGACGCCTTCGAGGAATCCCACGGCACCAGCCAGCAACGCTCGACCCTGTTCCAGCGAGGGTACCTGTCGGGGGTTGCGGCGTGCGGGTTGGGGCTGGAATAGGAGGTGGCAATCACAGCCGCGGTCGCCGGTCCTGGAGAATCGTCAACCCGCTGGGAACGTGACGGTGTCGATCACCCAACCCTTCGTCGCGCCGTGACCACGCCGGTGTTCATGCCGACCCAGTTCAGGCCGCCGAAGAAGCG
>JACCVE010000411.1 GCA_013698285.1 Chloroflexia bacterium
ATGGGCCAAGGCCCATCGGCCGCTGGTGGTGATCTTTACCGGCGTCACCTTCCTGGTGACCATTCTCTTCAAGGCGGACGTCGACGCGCAGGGAGGCGCCTACGCGACCGGCGTGCTGGTGCTGATCACCTCGGCTGCGGTCGCCGTCACCCTCGCCGCCCGCAAGGCCCGGCAGCCGTGGTGGACGGCCGCCTTCGCCGCCATCGCCCTGGTCTTCATGTACACGACGCTGGTCAACGTGGTCCAGCGGCCGGACGGCGTCAAGATCGCCTCGTTCTTCATCCTGGCGATCGTGGTCGTCTCGCTGGTCTCCCGGGTGATGCGCTCGACCGAGCTGCGCACCACCGAGATCGTCTTCGCCCCGAATGCCGTCGAGTTCCTCGAGCAAGCCAGCGTCTCCGGCCCCGTCCGCCTGATCGCCAACCACCCCGACCAGCGCAACTCCCGCGAGTACCTGCTCAAGGAGCGCGAGGAGCGCGAGGCCTCCCACATCCCCTTCGGCGACCCCGTCCTCTTCCTCGAAGTGACGGTCCGCGACGCCTCCGAGTTCGCCGGCGACATCCGCGTCGACGGCGAGGAGATCCACGGCTTCCGGGTGCTGAAGGTGGAAGCGACCTCGGGGCCGAACGCGATCGCGGCGGTGCTGCTGGCGGTGCGCGACCGCACGGGCCGCCGGCCCCACGCCTACTTCGGCTGGACCGAGGGCAACCCCTTGAAGTACCTGGCCCGCTTCGTCCTCTTCGGCGAGGGCGACATCGCCCCCGTCACCCACGAGGTGCTCCGCCGCTCCGAGCCGGACCCGCGCAAGCGCCCGGCGATCCACGTGGGGTAAGAACGCCCCATACCGCCGGAGTTTGCCCGCGCGACCGGCCTAACACGCACGGGAGCTGGGCACGGCCACCGGGGCGACATCTGGCCGCCACCGCGTCGCGTCCGGGCGCCCGTGGGAGAGCGACCCCGTCCATACCCCGTCCATACCCCGGTGCGGCGCCACGACGTGATGGACCATCCATCACCACCACTGGCCCGGCGGGCGTGTTCCCAGTCACCCGAGATCCGACACGGCGCCGCATCGGCACCGGGGAGGGGCTGGACACGCGTCAGCGAACCGGTCGGCGCTCCACCGGACACGGCGATATGGGAACGGCGCCCCATCCCGCCCGGCTGAGCTGCTCTCAGTCTGGATTCGACTCGCCGACCGGGCCGCCAGATGACGGACCTACCCCACCGATCGCCAGGACATAGCTAATCAGTCGTAAGTGATGTATGATCAGTAAGGTTTCTTGAATCGAGACGGTCGTGACCGCGGCTCGATCCGAGGACACCCGGACGCACGACCGCTCTCCGCCCGGTGGTAGGAGGAGCGTTCGACTGCCGTTCGGGAGCGGAACCCATCGGCGATCAGGGGAGAACACGATCCGAACCGGCCCATGGGTCCAATCAGCGGCAACGATGCACCGTCGCCGGTGACAGGCGCCCGACCACGACTCGCTCGACGAGCGATCAGAATGGAGATCACGCGGTGGAAGACATGAAGACGTTCAACGAGAAGCTCATCGCCGAGTTCCGCGCCAACGATGGGAAGGTGGGCGGCATGTTCGAAGGCGCACCTCTCGCCATCCTCACGATGACGGGCGCCAAGAGCGGCCAGCCACGGGAGATCCCGATCGTGATGGACCACGACGGCGACCGCATCGTGGTCATCGCCTCGAAGGGCGGTGCCCCGGCCAACCCCGATTGGTATCACAATCTCGTCGCCAACCCCGAGGTGACGGTCGAACTGGGCACCGAGACGTACCGGGGCCGGGCCACCGAGGAGACCGGCGCGGAACGGGATCGCCTCTACGCCCAGGTGGCGGCCAAGATGCCGAACTTCGCCGAGTACCAGCGCAACACCGACCGGATCATCCCGGTCTTCACCATCGAGCGCGCCGGCTGAGCCGAGCCGGATGACGACCGGCATGATCGCGGGCGATATCCTCGCGGCGTCTCGCCCCGTCAGCCCGTTGCGAGCGGCGCCCTCCCGCGGGCCGAATCGCGCGACCGGTGGATGTCCCACACCGAACGGGCGGCAGACCGTGACGCGGTCCTCGCCGTGGCGAGATCACGATCATCACGACGATTGGCGGCAAGCCAGTCGTCAAGCCGCGTCGACGGCCGGAACGGCTTGGCCGTCATACTGCCCGTTTCCATGGGGCGTCCTCGTGGTGACCGTGCGGGGGATTGAACCCCGGCCCGTCGGGTCACGAAACGTGCCGTGTTCCGGTACCCCCAACTGATCCCACCGCCACGAGCCCCCCGCCCACCCAAACCGTGGCCAGGATCAACGCCGCGATGCAGAGCGCTGGCGGCAGGACGAGCCACGGCCAAACGGGGCGGGCCATGAGCAGCGGGTCGGCGAAGGCCCAGTTCAGCATGGTGCCCCAACTGACGGTGTCGGCGGGGCCCAGGCCCAGGAAGGCCAGGGTCGCCTCGGCGAAGACCGCGAAGCGGACCGTCAGGACCAGCTTCGCCGGCAACACGTCGAGTGTCGCCGGCAGGATGTGGCGGAGGACGAGGTGGCGATCGCAAGCGCCGAGGGCTCGGCTGGCCTCGACGTGGGGAGCCGACCGGGTCTGGGTCACGACCCCCCGCACGACCCGGGCGAAGGCCGGCCATGACAGAAGGGCCAAGGTCGCGATCAGGTTTCGCCGGCTCGGGCCGGCCAGGGTCAATACCAGCAGGTAGAGCGGAAGGTTCGGCAGGGCGAGCAGCAGGTCGGTGACCGCCAGGAGGGGCCATTCCGCCCGGCGGGAGAACCCGGCGACCAGGCCGACGAGCCAGCTCAGCGCCGTCGAGATCGCCGTGACGACCCCGGCCACGACCAGCGACGACCGCGCCCCGTGAATAGTCTGGCTCAGCACGTCCTGCCCCAGGTCGTT